>NZ_JBWKIR010000006.1:0-56309 GCF_056432605.1 Streptomyces sp. NPDC045022 | reverse complement strand
TACACCGGCTCCTTCGCATACCCGACCACCCCCGCATCCCTCACCGACACCGGCTCCTTCGCATACCCGGGCGTCGTTGCCGCCGTCACCGACACCGGATCCTTCCCCTCGCTCACCGGCACAGGGTCCTTCGCCGTACCCGGCACCGCCACAGGTTCCGTCACCCTCCCACCGCCGGCCCCCGAGTCACCCCGCGCCCTCCGTGCCGCCAAGGCCATCGCGTTCGCTCGGGCGCAGATCGGTAAGCCCTGTGTGTGGGGTGCGACCGGGCCGGACTCCTACGACTGCTCCAGCCTCACGCAGGCCGCGTGGAGGGCGGCCGGGGTCACGCTGCCGCGGGCCGCGCACCAGCAGGCGCTGGCCGGCGCCCCGGTCACGCTCGCCGAACTCGAGCCCGGTGATCTCGTCCTCTTCTTCGACGACGACCGGCACGTGGGCCTTCACATCGGCGACGGCATGATGGTCCATGCCCCCGGCCCGGGCTCGTCGATCCGCGAGGAGTCCGTCTACGGCGCCGGGGAAGCGGCGATCCACCGCGTCGTCAGGCCCGCCTGAGACGCCGGGCACCGGCGGCCATCGGGCGAGTGGTTGATCAGGGTCTCTTCCGGCGGGCTGTGGGTGAGGCCCGGTTCGCGGACAGCCACCCCTGACGCACCGACCTCGAGCGCCGCCGGGCCACCGTCGTCGCGCCCGCCGGGACCCCGGCCCCATAAGGGCCACCTGGACAAGGCATAAGATCACCTTATGAGGTCATAGACCGGACCCCCGTACTAACTTAGGGCTGCCTTAGCTTAGGCTTCCCAGTCGAGTCGCCTGTCCACGCTCGAAGGGAACCTGATCATGTCGCGCCCCCTGCGGGTAGCCATCGTCGGAGCCGGCCCCGCCGGGATCTACGCCGCCGATGCCCTGCTCAAGTCCGAGGTGGCCGCCGACCCCGGTGTGTCCATCGACCTCTTCGAGCGGATGCCCGCCCCGTTCGGCCTGATCCGGTACGGCGTCGCGCCCGATCACCCGCGCATCAAGGGCATCATCACCGCCCTGCACCAGGTGCTGGACAAGCCGCAGATCCGCCTGTTCGGCAACGTCGACTACCCGACGGACATCAGCCTGGACGACCTGCGCGCCTTCTACGACGCGGTGATCTTCTCCACGGGCGCGATGGCCGACCGTGAACTGGCCCTCCCCGGCATCGACCTGGACGGCTCCTACGGCGCCGCCGACTTCGTCTCCTGGTACGACGGTCACCCGGACGTGCCGCGCACCTGGCCGCTGGAGGCCGAGAAGGTCGCTGTGCTCGGCGTCGGCAACGTCGCGCTCGACGTGGCCCGCATTCTCGCCAAGACCGCCGAAGAACTGCTGCCGACCGAGATCCCGCCGAACGTCTACGACGGTCTGAAGGCCAACAAGGCCCTGGAGATCCACGTCTTCGGCCGCCGTGGCCCCGCACAGGCGAAGTTCAGCCCGATGGAACTGCGCGAGCTGGACCACTCCCCCAACATCGAGGTCATCGTCGACCCCGAGGACATCGACTACGACGAGGGATCGATCGAGACCCGGCGCGGCAACAAGCAGGCCGACATGGTCGCCAAAACGCTGGAGAACTGGGCGATCCGGGACACCGGCGACCGCCCGCACAAGCTGTTCCTGCACTTCTTCGAGTCTCCCGCGGAGATCCTCGGCGAGGACGGCAAGGTCGTCGGCCTGCGCACCGAGCGCACCGCCCTGGACGGCACCGGCAACGTCAAGGGCACCGGTGAGTTCAAGGACTGGGACGTCACCGCCGTCTACCGTGCCGTCGGCTACCTCTCCGAGAAGCTGCCCAAGCTGCCCTGGGACATCGACTCGGGCACCGTCCCGGACGAGGGCGGCCGGGTGATCGAGGAAGGCGGCGCGCACCTGCAGTCCACCTACGTCACCGGCTGGATCCGGCGCGGCCCGATCGGTCTGATCGGCCACACCAAGGGTGACGCGAACGAGACCGTGGCCAACCTGCTGGACGACCACGCGAACGGCCGCCTGCACAGCCCCGCCTCGCCCGAGCCGGAGGCCGTGGACGCCTTCCTCGCCGAGCGCAACGTCCGCTGCACCACCTGGGAGGGCTGGTACAAGCTGGACGCCGCCGAGCGGGCGCTGGGTGAGCCGCAGGGCCGCGGGCGCGTGAAGATAGTCGAGCGTGAGGACATGCTGCGGGAGAGCGGGGCGTAAGCCCCGGCACCAAGCGGCTCGGGGGGCACTCCGAGGGCACAGGTCCCGGACTCCGAGGGGCTCTGAGGGGGGCCGGTGCCGAGGCGCCGGCCCCCCCTCAGCCGGTCAGGCCGCCGCAGCCTGGGTGAACAGCTCGTGCAGCGGCACCCGGCGGCAGCAGCCTGGTGAAGGGGCCGTACACGTTCTTGCCCTCCCTGACCGCCAGGTGCCTGCTCAACTTGCCTATTCGGCGGGCCAGGACGCTGATGTGAGGGCTCGTGGCATCGGGTCTGGTGAGCGGGCCCGACCCAGTCGGCACGGGACTCCGCCGGTTCCCGCGTCGCGGACTTCGAGACGCGAAGGGTGTGGTGTGAACGGGGCCCGCCCCTGAGCGGATGGACGGGCGGGCCCCGTTCGCCGGACCATTGTGGGCGCCGTACGCGGGTACCACCACGGGTGAACGGCGGCCTCCCGACGCGTTCCCCGCGCGCCCCGGGTGTCCGGCGCGCGTCCCGTGCGCGGGGCGCGCACCGGCCGCCACGCGCCGCTTCCCGGCCCCGGCGGACGTGTTACGCCGCCGAGCGGTGATACTGGGAGGCGCACCCGCCCCCATCAGCAGATTGGCCCATGTCGAACTCCGCCAGCGACCGCGCCACCATCCCGCAGACCCTCTGGGCGGCCCGCGGCCGCCACACCGGTCCCGCTCCCGAGGACGTCGTCCGACGCACCCTGCGCCGGCACAAGGACAGCGGTGACATAGACGACTTCGCCGAACCGCCCGCGCCCGTGGACGCGACGCACCGGGTTTTCGAGGCGCGTTGGCGTGCCGCGGGCACGGTGACCGTGCGGGCCCGGCTGACCCTCGTACCGCTCACGGGTGGGCCGCAGGGGCACGAGTGGCAGCTCGTCGCGGAGGCCGAGCGCCCGTGGGACGAGGCGTGGCCCTCGCCGGCGACCCTGTTCTGGCCCGAGGGCGGCCCGGGTGAGGGGGACGACGGTTCCTGGGACCACCACGCCACGGTCGCCGGTGTGCGCTTCCGGCAGGTCAACGCGCTGCCCGCGGACGACAAGGAGATGCGGCGCCGGCTGCGGGCCGCGGCCCGCGATGCCTGGTGCGTCAACGTCGTCGTGCACGAGGCGATGACCCCGGACGAGCGGGGCCGGCTGCCGCTCGCGCGGTTGCTGCCGCCTGGCCTGAGGCACCGCGTGGTGGAGCACCGGGCCGCCCCGCAACAGCTGCGCGCCGTCAACTGGGCGCTGAAGGACCTCGGCGTCGAGGTGCCGCGCGGCGGTGCCGTGCTGCTGCCCCCGGATCCGGCACCGAAGGACTACGACGGCCGGGAGCACAGTGTGCGCGACGTCTTCCTGGACGGCTCCGAGCCGATCGAACTCGTCGCGGCCCTGCGGAATTTCGTCGCCCTGCCCCGGCCCCTGCCACGGGACGCCGAGGGGGCGCTCTCGGACCTGCGCGAGAACTGGACCCTGATGACCCCGCAGGAGGAGCTGGCGCGCGAGCGGCAGCTGGTCGCCATGTACGCCGAAGCGCTCGAGGCGATGACGAAGTCCCGGGACCTGTACAAACAGGCCGCCGAGCAGGCCCTGGAGGCTCTGTCCGCATATCGCGACGTCCCCGCGCCCGCGCTGCCTCAGCAGCAGCGGTCCGCTTCCCGGACGCCTGGCGCGCTGCAACAGTTGACACGGAGGTTCGAACGGCTGAAGTTCACCACCAAGGGCCAGCGGTACCCGGCGCCCGCCCCGGACGGCTCACCGGACGGCACGGACGAGACGGACCGCGTGGACAGCACCGTCCGCGCGAACGGCACAGACGGCACGGACGGCACGGCCCGGTCGTCTTAGCCCGTCCTCCGGGACCGCCGTAGCCCTCCCACCGAAGAAGGAGAAGGAGGCCGGATGGATTCCACCACGACCCTGCTCGTGATCGCCGCGGTCGTCGCGGCGGCGCTGCTCACCGTCGCCGTCGCCCTGCTGCTCCGGCTGGTGCGCGCCCGGCGCACGCTGCGGCGGGCGGGGTTGCCGACGGGCCCGCGCTGGGTGTTCTGGGGTGCGGTCGCGTACCTGCTGCTGCCCACCGACCTATTGCCCGACCCCGTCTATCTGGACGACATCGGTGTGCTGTTCCTCGCCCTGCGCAGCCTGCGCGCCGCCCACCCGCTGCCGCCCGGGAGTACCGAGCCCTGAACCGCCGCCGCGTGCCGCATCAGGGAGCGATGCGGCCCGTGCTCGGCGGTGTCGCCGCCGCGCCCAGAGCCCCTGGCGCGGCCGTGGTCGTGGAGGTGATGCGTGCGTTCAGCGTGTCCGCCCGGGCGTTGTGGCGCGGTGCCGAGCGGATCGTCTTCGCCGGTACCGGTACGCAGGGCCGGAGAGGGCCTGGACCTGAAGGCCCGTCACCCGGGCCGGCCGGCGTTTCAGGAGGGGCGCCCGTTGCGGGCTTCGCCGCGGCCAACCTCCCGGCAGGCTGGGCTCGCTCGGTGTGCGGGGCCGTACTGCCGCGCAGAACCCCACCGCCGGGGCGCTGGTGGTGGCGGGCGCCTGGCTGCTGCTGTGCGCGAGCTTCGTGGCGGCGGGGCCGGCGCCGAGGTGCGGACCCGGCCGGAGACGGTGCCTTCGTCGTCACCGGGGACGGCGGACGGGCCGAGGAGGCTTTCGCCCGCGCCCGGTACATCGCGGAGCCCGTCCGCGCGGGCGGCGCCGACCCGGGCCCCTGCCGCGCGACGGCCCGGCATGCGGACGCCGCCGCGCGGCTCGCGGAGGGCGTCCGGTGCGGCTCGCGGAGGGCGTCCGGTGCGGCTGGAGCGGTGTTCGCCCCGAGGATGTGGCGATGTGCCGGAGGGCGGGCACCTTGCCGTTCGCCGTGGTGGCCGTCCGGGCGGAGGGTCACCCGGTGCTGCGCCCGGTGGACTCCGGTGGGCCCGGCCTGGCGCGGGCGACCTGGCTCAATGCCCGCGGTGACTGCGGGAGGAGTCGCCTGCGACCAGGGTGACCACCAGCGCCACCAGAGCAGCGAGCGCGGCCACCGCCGCCGCCGTACCGGCGAGCCATGGCGCGGCCAGGGTCGCGTCCCACACCCGGGACAGGCCGGGCGGGCCGAACCGCCCGCCGAGCATCTGTCCCACGGCGAGCACCGCCATGACGCCGACGGCGGCCGTCGCCGCGACGAGCCGGGCCTGCACCGTCCAGGCGGTGAGGGCGAGGGCCAGCAGCATGCACAGCCCCGCCACGACGACCGTGGCCCCGAGGACGCCTTGGGAGAGCGCGGCCCAGTAGCGCGGGGTGTGGGCCACTCCGCACAGGAACACCAGCAGCGCGGCGCCGCGGGCGCCCCACAGGGAGGCCGCTGAATCCCGGCCGACCCGGGGGCGTTTCTCGGCCTCCCGGTCCGTCGCGGGCCGGTCCTTCGCCGACCGACCCTGCACGGACCGGTCGTTCGCCGACAGGTCATACGCCGACCGCTCATTCACCGACCGGCCCTTCGCGGACCGATCCTTCGCTGACCCGTCACTCGCGGACAGGTCGTTGCCGGGCCGATCCTTCAGGCCGGGCACGGTCGCGACCGCGGGTGCCGGTGCCGTCGCGGATACGGGCGCGGATACGGATGCGGCTGTGGATGCGGGCGCGGATGCGGGTACGGGCGCGGCTGCGGCGGTAGGAGCGGCGGACCCGGACGTGGAGCCGGCGGACTCGGGGAGCGTCGGCCCGGTCGGGGGGCTCTGGGACACGGACCGGTCCGCGGCCAGCCGACTGATCAGCTCGGCGAGTTCCTCGACGGGCCGGTTGACGGCCGCCGCCCGCACGGCCGCCTGTCCGCAGCGGGGTTCCACCGGAGTGCGGTGCAGCAGCTGCATCAGCCGCATGACGTCCTCCAGGGACCGGCGCTCGGCGGCGGCACGGATCGCCGCGTCCGCGCTGTCGGACCCCCGGGGCGGCTTGGTGAGCAGGGTCACCAGGCGGGTGACGTCCTCCACGCAGCGGCCGATCGCGGCCGCGCGCAGCGCGTCCGCCGTGGTCCGGGCGTGCTCGGGCGAGCGTTCCAGCAGCGTGATGAGCCGGGCGACGTCCTCCACGGGGCGGTCGGCGACGGCCGCGTGGACCAGTTCGCGCAACGGGTCACCGTACGGGAGATCGCCCTGATGGTGGGCATCGGGGAACTGCTCGAGGAGCGGTGCCGCGGCCCGCGCCGGGAGGTGAGCGGACGGAGTGGGGACGCCGACGGCGGCCGGTGCGGGAGGTATCAGGGAGTCGTCGGGACAATGGGACGAAGAGCGGGTGGTCATCTCGGCTCCAGGAGAAGGGTGCGGCCGCACCGGCGCCCCCGCGTGCGGCGCGCGGCGTTACGCACTCCATTACTAGGAGCGGGTGCATGGCCCCGCCACCGGGATGAGGCACTGGTGTGAGGCGGCACCGGGACGCGGTGTTGGTGTGAACGGCGGCTCCGGGCGATCAGGGCGCACGCAGCGTCCGCGAGTGGGGGCGGGCCGGCCGGGCGGTAACCGCGCCCTCTCACCGCTCCCCCTCCCCCCGGCCGTTTCCCCTCCCCCCGGCCGTTTCCCCTCCCACCGGCCGTTTCCCCTCTCCCCGGCCGTTTCCCCTCCCCCCGGCCGTTTCCCCTCCCCCCGGCCGTTTCCCCCTCCCTACCAGGTGCATTCCACGCTCTTTCTGGCGCATTCTTGCTGTGTCATCCACGCGGAGGCGCACGGGACGAGGTAGGGCCGATGGCCGGCAGCGGCGAGCAGACGGTCGGTACGCGGGCCCGGTTGGCCGCGCTGCTGGCCGACGCCTCGACCGGTGCGCTCGGCGCGGCCGGTGGCCGGGTGGCGGGCGTGTACCTGCGCGCCAGTACCCCGGGCCTGCTGCGTCTCGCGGTGCTCGTGGGGCTGCCCGGACCGCTGTTCGAGCCCTGGTGGCGGCTGCACATGGGCCGTCCCTTCCCGGTCGCCGACGCCTACCGGCTGGGCGTGCAGGTGGTGCTGCCGAACGCCACGGAGACCATGCGCAGGTATCCGCAGTTCGCGGCGGGGCTGCCCTTCCCGTTCGGATCGGTGCACGTGCCGGTGCCGGGCGGGGTCGAGCCGCTCGGTGTGCTGACGGTGCTGCGTCCGGCGGTCGCCGAGTCCGTGGACGAGCTGCTGGACGGGGAGCCGCTCACGCGGCTGGCCGAGGGGCTCGGCGCCGAACTGCTCGGCCTCGCCGACGGAAACCCGGACGCGCTCGTCTGGGACGGGGAACCGCTGTGCGTGCGGCCACCCGCGAGCCGGCCCGCGCGGGCCGCTGTGGGACGGTTCAGCTGGGACCCGGCGACCTCCTCGGTCCGCGCGGACGACCGGCTCCACACCCTTCTCGGTCTGCGCCCGGGCGAGTTCGCGGGGACGGACGCGGCGCTCGCGGCCGCCGTGGCCCCGGCCGACGCGCACCTGATCCTTTCCGCGCTGCGCGAGACGGCCGCCGGTGAACCGCCGGGCGCGCCGCTCACCCTGCGCTCGCCGGACGGCACACCGCGACTGCTGGACCTGTGGCCGGCCGCGGGCGACGGTGCCACGGGGATCGGCGGGGTGGTCTTCGACCCCGGTCCCGGCGCCGGTGCCGACGGCGCGGCCGATCTGCTGCCGCAGGGCGTGTTCTGTCTCGACCGGCTGGGGCTGATCGTGTACGCCAACCAGGCCGCGGCCCGGCTCGCGGGCCGGGACCGGGAGTGGCTGCTCGGGCAGGAGTTGTGGGAGGCCATGCCGTGGCTGGCGGGGCCGCCGTACGACGACCATCTGCGGGGCGCCCTGCTGTCCGCGCGCCCGGCGCATTTTCATGTACGGCGGCCGGCCGCCGACCGTGCGGAGGGCGGGGACGGTGACTGGCTCGCCGCATCGGTGCATCCCGGCACCGACCTGCTGACCTGCACCCTCGTCCCGGCCAGCCGCATGGACGCGCCGGTCGAGCCGGTCTCGGACGTACACGTTCCGGGCAGCCCGGTGGCGGACGGTCACTCGATGGAGCCGCTGTACCGGCCGATCGCCCTGGCCATCGCGCTGACGGACGCGGTGACCGCCCGGCAGGTCTCGGCGGTGGTCATGCAGGAGCTGCTGCCGGCGTTCGGCGGTCGCCGGCTGGCCATCTACCTGCTTCAGGAACGCCATCTGTACCTGGCCTGGGAGACCGGTTTCCCGCAGGGCTTCCTGGCGCCGTTCGACGGCATCGGCCTGGACGCGCACGTGCCGGGCGTGGAGACCCTCACCACGGGCCGGCCCCTGTTCTTCGAGTCGATGCAGCAGCTGGCGGCCGCCTACCCGGGTGTCCCGCTGGACGCGGACGAGGGCGCCCGCGCCTTCCTGCCGCTGATCGCCTCCGGCCGGCCGGTCGGCTCCTGCATCCTCGGCTTCGAGGGCTCACGCCGCTTCAGCACGGAGGAATCCACGGTCCTGACCGCGCTCGCCGGGCTGATCGCGCACGCCATGGAGCGAGCCCAGCGCTACGACAGCGAGGCGGCGCTCGCCCGCGGTCTGCAGCAGGCCCTGCTGCCCCGCCGGCTGTCGGCGCATCCGCGGGTGGAGACCGCGGGACGCTATCTGCCGGGTACGCAGGGCATGGACGTGGGCGGCGACTGGTACGACGTGGTGGAGGCCGGGGACGGGCTCGCGCTGGTCATCGGCGATGTGCAGGGGCACGGGGTGCAGGCGGCGGCCACCATGGGCCAGCTGCGCAGTGCGGTCCGGGCGTTCGCGCTGGGCGACCGGCCGCCGGACGAGGTGCTGAGCGGGACGAACCATCTGCTGATCGACCTCGATCCGGGCCAGTTCGCCAGCTGCTGCTATGTGCGGCTGGACCCGGCCAGCGGCCGCGCCCGGATCGCCCGGGCGGGCCATCCGCCGCCGCTGCTGCGCTCCCCCGACGGGCGGGCCCGGCGGCTGGACATCCCCGGCGGTGTGGTCCTCGGGGTGGATCCGCACGCCCGGTACCCGGTGACCGAGCTGCTGCTGGAGCCGGACGCGATCCTCGCGCTGTACACGGACGGCCTGGTGGAGCGGCCGGGCGCCGACATCGACGACGGCATCACGGCGCTGCGACTGGAGCTGGCCAGGGCCGGCGCCGCCGCCGGACGACGGGGCGGGCGGTCGCTGGCCGGGGTCGCCGACCGGCTCACCGCGAGCGCCCGGCAGGCCAGGGACCGACCCGACGACGTGGCGCTGCTGCTCGCCGCCCGCCGTGCGGCACCGGGGCACCGGTGACCGGGAGGGCGCCGCCCCGACCGGCGGCCGTCACCTCGCGCAACGGTCTCGCCTGCCGGCGCCGGGCAGTGTAGACATGGGCACATGGTGCGACTGCCCGGCCGGTCCGCGACTCGGCCGCCCCGTCCTTTCGGGCAACCGCGCGCACCGCTGGTACCACGGTCGGACACCGGCGACGCGAACGGCGATCGGCCGGGGGTGCTTCGGTGGGCTGTGTCCGGGCGCAGCGTGGCCGGACAGGTGTTCGTCCTCCAAGTGGTGATCGTGCTGCTGCTCGTCGTCTCGGCGGTGGTGGCCCAGGTGCTCCAGGTGCGGCACGACAGCGACGTCGAGGCCGGCAACCGCTCCCTCGCGGTCGCCCAGACGTTCGCCAACGCACCCGGTACGGCGGCCGCGCTGCGGTCCCCGGATCCGACGGCCATCCTGCAGCCCAAGGCCGAGGCCGCGCGCAAGGCGTCCGGGGTGGACTTCATCGTCGTGATGGACACCGACGGCATCCGTTACACGCACCCCAAGACCGACCGCATCGGCAAGAAGTTCGTCGGCACGGTCGGCCCGGCCCTGGCCGGGGGCACGGTCACCGAGCACGTCGACGGCACGATAGGCCCGCTCGTGCAGGTCGTGGTGCCGGTGAAGGACTCCGCCGGCAAGGTGGTGGGCCTGGTCTCGTCCGGCATCACCACCGCGCACGTGGGCGGGGCCGCCGACCGGCAACTGCCGCTGCTGCTCGCCGCGGCCGCGGCGGCGCTGGCACTGGCCACCGCGGGCACGGCCCTGGTCAGCAGACGCCTGCTGCGCCAGACGCACGGGCTCGGCCCGTACGAGATGACCCGGATGTACGAGCACCACGACGCGGTACTGCACGCGGTCCGGGAGGGCGTGCTGATCGTCGGCGGCGACGGTCGGCTGCTGCTCGCCAACGACGAGGCGCACCGCCTGCTGGACCTGCCCCAGGGCGCCGAGCGGCGGAGTGTGCTGGAGCTGGGCCTGGACGGCGAGACGGCGGCGCTGCTCGCCTCCGGGCGGGTCGCCACCGACGAGGTGCATCTGGTCAAGGACCGGTTGCTGGCGATCAACCAGCGGCCCACCGATCTGCGTGGCGGCCCGGCCGGCAGCGTCACGACGCTGCGCGACTCCACCGAGCTGCGGGCCCTGTCCGGCCGTGCGGAGGTGGCGCGCGAGCGGCTGAACATGCTGTACGACGCCGGGGTGGGCATCGGCACCAGCCTCGACGTGACCCGCACCGCCGAGGAGCTGGCCGAGCTGGCGGTGCCCCGGTTCGCGGACTTCGCGACGGTGGACCTGTTCGACGCGGTGCTCTGCGGCGAGGAGCCGAAGCCGGGGACCGCGCTGCGCCGCACGGCGTGCGTCGGTGTCCGCAAGGACGCCCCGCTGTACCCGGTCGGCGAGCGGATCCGGTTCGTGCCCACCTCGCCGCAGGCCCGCACGCTGACCACCGGGCAGTCGGTGGTGGAGCCCCGGCTGCGCAGGGCGCCCGGCTGGCGCGCGCAGGATCTGGAGCGGACCGACCAGGTGCTGGCGTACGGCATCCATTCGCTGATCACGGTGCCGCTCCGGGCGGGCAGCCTGGTGCTGGGCGTGGCGAACTTCTGGCGGTCGGAGAAGCCGCAGCCGTTCGACTCCGAGGAGCTGGCCCTCGCCGAGGAGCTGGTGGCGCGGGCGGCGGTGTCCATCGACAACGCCCGCCGGTACACGCGTGAGCACAGCATGGCGGTCACCCTGCAGCGCAGTCTGCTGCCGCGGTCGCTGCCCGAGCAGGGGGCCCTGGAGATCGCTTACCGCTATCTGCCGGCACAGTCCGGTGTGGGCGGCGACTGGTTCGACGTGCTGCCGCTGTCGGGCGCCCGGGTGGCGCTCGTCGTCGGCGATGTGGTGGGGCACGGGCTGCACGCGGCGGCGACCATGGGCCGGCTGCGCACGGCCGTGCACAACTTCTCCTCGCTCGACCTGCCGCCGGACGAACTCCTCGGTCTGCTGGACGAGTTGGTGGGCCGGATCGACCAGGACGAGACGCCGGAGGAGGGCACCGCCGTGGTCACGGGCGCGACCTGTCTGTACGCGGTCTACGACCCTGTCTCCCGGGTGTGCACCGTCGCCCGGGCCGGCCATCCGCCGCTCGCGCTGGTGCGTCCCGACGGCAGTGTGGAGTTCCCGGACGTGCCCGCGGGCCCGCCGCTGGGTCTGGGCGGGCTGCCGTTCGAGACGGCCGAGCTGGAGCTGCCTGAGGGCAGCCGCCTGGTGCTGTACACCGACGGACTGGTGGAGGACCGGGAGCGGGACATCGACGAGGGGCTCGAACTGCTGCGCGACGCTCTGCGCCGTACGCCGGGGGACTCTCCGGAGGAGACCTGCCGTACCGTCCTGGACCGGCTCCCCAACCGGCCGAGCGACGACGTGGCGCTGATCGTGGCCCGCACCCGCGTGCTGGGCGCGGACCGGGTGGCGGAGTGGCAGGTGCCGTCCGACCCGGCGGCCGTGTCGGAGGTACGGTCCTCGGTGACCCGGCAGCTGGCCGACTGGGGCCTGGAAGAGCCGGCCTTCACGACCGAGCTGATCCTGAGCGAGCTGGTCACCAACGCCATTCGCTACGGGCGCGGTCCGATCGGCGTACGGCTGCTGCGCGACCGCACGCTGATCTGCGAGGTCTCCGACCGCAGCACGACCTCGCCGCATCTGCGGTACGCGGCGAGCACCGACGAGGGCGGCCGGGGTCTGTTCCTGGTCGCGCAGCTCGCCGAGCGGTGGGGCACCCGCTACACCCGGCACGGCAAGATCATCTGGGCCGAGCAGCCGCTGCCCTGAGCGCCCTGCCGCTCCCGGCGCCCTCCCGCCGCGCAAATGTGTTGAGGACATGGCAGGCGGCGGGTGATGATCTCCGGCATGTTCTCGCGCAGGAATCGCCGCCCCAAGTCCGCCGACCTCCTCAAGGCCTGGGAATCCCTGGATTCCGGGGACGTGCCAGGCGCGCTGCGGCAGTTGCGGGTGGCGGGCGAGGAGCAGCCGCTCGCCGAGGTCGCGCTCGTGGTGCGGCGGGCCGCCGGCTCGGCGGGCTTCGACGACCTCGCCGAGGCCGCGGCGGCGCTGGCCGACGACGCCGAACGCCCCCGGGCGCTCTACGACTTCGGATACGCGTGTGTCGAACGCGGTGTGCCCTACCTGGCGGTCCCCGCGCTCCGCGAGGCGCTGCGCCGCAGCGACGGCTCGCTCGCCGTGCTGCGGGAGCTGGTGTCCGCGTACGAGGCGGAGGGCCGGCACCGTGAGGCGGTGACCGAACTCGCTCGCCAGGAGGGGAGGTTCACGGACTGGCCGGACCGCTATCTGCTGGTGTTCAACGCCGTGATGGCTGGTGACCTCGAGCTGGCCCGGCGGCAGCACGCCCTGCTGGGCGAACCGGAGGACACCGTGTGGCAGCCCGCGCGGGACCGGCAGAACCGGATGCTCGCGCGCGCAGCCGACGCCGAGCGTGCGGGGCCGCTCGATCCGACCGATCTGCGCGGCTGGCAGTACGTGATCAGCGGCACCGTCCTCGGCACGCTGTCCCCGTTCGGCTTCGACGCGGGCATGAACGGGCGTTACGCCTGGGTGCAGGACAGCCCGGACCAGTGCCTGCGCGGCCTGCTTCGGCTGCGGACGCTGCTGGACGCCACGGAGACACGGCCGCGTTCGGTGTCCCTGCTGCCGGACCGGGACTCGACGATCCTCGGCCTGGCCGCGGCGGAGGTACTCGGCCTGCCGGCCGAGCCGTTCGAGCCCGCCCGGGCGGACACGGTGGTGGTCGCCTACGACCTCGACGGGCTCGCGGAGTACGACGGCGGCCCCGAACTCGTCGGGGCCCTCTTCGAGCGCGCCCCCGGGCAGGTGCTGCACGCACACGCCAGCTGCTGGACGGACCCGCCCGCGATCACGGCGGACAGCGTCGGCCTGCTGCATCAGTCGGTCGTGGCGCCCTGGGGCGAGCAGTTGCGTCAGGGCGCGGACGGCGGCGTGGAGCGCGGCCCGGCCGACGACCGTACGGCGGCGGAGATCGCCGCCGTGATCGTGGGCGCCGACCCCGTCGCGGATCCCGGGGACGGCGAGGGCCCGGAGGACCCCGACGCGCGGTTCGCCGCGTTCGCCATGGCCGTCAGGAGCACATGGCTGCGCGGCGACCGGGCACGTGTGCGGTCCGCCGGGCCCGTCCCGAGTTCCCGGTTCGCCTGAGCGACGGGCGGGCGGTCAGCCGCCGTTGAGCCGGGCGCGCAACAGCTGCTTGCCCAGTTCGGCGCCCTTGCGGCTGTCGGCCTGGGCCTTGCGGAACAGGTCCACGACCTCGTTGTCCTTGTCGCGCTCGGCGTCCTGGATGTACTGCTCCAGACGCAGCGCGTTGCTCAGGCACGCCTCGACGTACCAGATCAGGTTGTAGTCCTTGTCGCGGGTGCCGGTGACGTCGCCGGTCTCGCTGGTGCTGGTCATCCGGGGTCTCCTCCCTCTGTCGACCCTGTGTCGATTCCGCTTTGGGACACCCCGGGTACCCGTGCGGCCTGGGGACACACCGTCCGATGACATCCGGTTCGCACGATCCGGCCTCTTTCGCCCACGACCGCACCGAAACCGGCCGCACGGGAGATCCGCATGACGTGGTCCGAGCGCACAGTGACGCGAGACGGTGTGCGACTCGTCTGCCGGGACTGGGGCGGCCCAGGCACTCCGGTCGTGCTGCTGCACGGTCTGGCCGGCCACTCGGGTGAGTGGGATGCGACGGCCCGGCGGCTGAAATCCCCGGTACCGGGTCGTCGCGGTCGACCAACGCGGGCACGGCCCGGCCGTTCAGCCGAGGGCACGGTCCAGGTTGAACGCGGCACTGATCAGCGACAGATGGGTGAACGCCTGCGGGAAGTTGCCCTGCTGCTCACCGGTGCGGCCGATCTCCTCGGCGTACAGGCCGAGATGGTTGGCGTAGGTGAGCATCTTCTCGAACGCCAGCCGCGCCTCGTCGAGCCGGCCGGCCCGGACCAGTGCCTCGACGTACCAGAACGAGCAGATGGAGAAGGTGCCTTCGTCCCCGCGCAGTCCGTCGGGGCTGGCCTGCGGGTCGTAGCGGTAGACGAGGGAGTCGGAGACCAGGTCCTCGGTGAGGGCGTCCAGGGTGGACAGCCACTTGGGGTCGGTGGGAGCGATGAACTTGGCGAGCGGCATCATCAGCAGCGAGGCGTCGAGGACGTCGCCGCCCTCGTACTGCACGAAGGCGCCGCGGCGTTCGGACCAGCCGCGGTCCATGATCCGCCGGTAGATGGTGTCGCGGGCCTGGCGCCAGCGGCGATGGTCGGCGGGCAGCCCGCGGTGGGTGGCGAGGCGGATGGCGCGCTCGATGGCGACCCAGCACATCAGACGCGAGTAGAGGAAGGTCTTCCGCCCGCCGCGGGTCTCCCACACGCCCTCGTCGGGCTGGTCCCAGTGGTCGCACACCCAGTCGACCAGCCGGCACACGTCGTCCCACTCGGCGCTGGAGATGGGCTGCGCCCACTTGTCGTAGAGGTAGATGGAGTCGATCAGGGCGCCGTAGATGTCCAGCTGGAGCTGGCCGGCGGCGGCGTTCCCGACCCGGACCGGGGCGGAGCCCTGGTGGCCCTCCAGGTGCGGCAGCTCGCGTTCGGGCAGCTCGGCGCGGCCGTCGATGCCGTACATGATCTGCAGCGGCCCGGAGCCGTCGTCGCTGCCCGGGCTGATGTGCGTGGTCAGGAAGCGCATGAACGCCTCGGCCTCGCCGCTGAAACCGAGCCGCAGCAGCGCGTAGACGGCGAAGGCGGCGTCGCGCACCCACACGTACCGGTAGTCCCAGTTGCGCTCGCCGCCGATCTGCTCGGGCAGGCTGGTGGTCGGAGCGGCGACGATGGCGCCGGTGGGGGCGTAGGTGAGGAGCTTGAGGGTCAGGGCGGAGCGGTGCACCATCTCCCGCCAGCGGCCCCGGTAGCGGGACTGGTGCAGCCAGCGCCGCCAGTAGGTGACCGTGGCGTTGAACTGGTGCTCGGCCTCGGTGTGGGCGCAGCCGCGCGGGGCCACCGCGCCGTCGACCTGGTCGAGGGCGAACACCGCGGACTCGCCCTCGCCGAGCTTGAAGTCGGCGCGCGCGTCGCGGCTGTCGCACTCCAGGGCCACGGTGGAGGTGAGCGCCAGCGACCGGTCGGGGGACTCGAAAAGGACCATGCCGTCCAGGGCGCGCAGGGTATGCGGGTCGGCGCCGTAGTCGAAGCGCGGGGCGACCAGCACCCGGAAGGGGACGGTGCCGCGTACGCACACCACACGCCGGATCAGCCGGTGCCGGCTCGCCTCGACGGGCGCCTCCCCGGCGACCGGCATGAAGTCCTGCACTTCGCCGACGCCGTCCTCGGTGAAGAAGCGGGTGATCAGCACGTTGGTGTCGGGGAAGTAGAACTGCTTGGTGCGCGCCGGCACGGCGGCGGCCAGCTCGAAGCGGCCTCCGCGCTCGGCGTCCAGGATCGCGGCGAAGACGCTCGGGGAGTCGAACGCCGGACAGCAGTACCAGTCGATCGTGCCGTTGCTGCCGACCAGTGCCACACTGCGCAGGTCGCCGATGAGTCCGTGCTCGGCGATCGGCAGGTAGCGAGGGCGGCGGGGCAGGTCCTCGGGGAACGGGGTCTCGGCCATCGGCGGCCTCCCGGTGCGTGGTGCGGGTGATATCCAGCTTAGGAGGGAGTGCTCCCGCGCGGCGTGGGCAGGCGTTCCGCACCGCCCCGAGGGCGCTTCCGGATGCAGGGTGCGCCGAGGCGGGGAATGGTGAGAGTGTGCCCCGTTCGGAGGCACCGGCACGGATGCGGTCATCCGGACCGAGGAGGAGGCATCATGTCGACATCCACACCCGAAGAATCCCGGTCGTCCGACGACCACTGCACCCCGGACGCCCTGCTCCACTCCGCTCCCTCGAGGGACGTGTCCCCTGAGGACCTGGTGATGGCGACGGGCAGGGACGTCACCCCGAGGAACCTCGACTGGGCGCGTCGCAAGCTGGAGACGGAGGGACCGGCAGCCATCGAGAAGCTGCTGCCCTAGGGCCGTCCGGGGAACTCACGAGTCGAACACGGGGAAGGCCGGCCGGGCGAGGGCGCGCCCGGCCGGCCTCAGTACGGGCATGAGCCCTTCGGCGGGGATCCGGCAGCCGTCCGAAGGGGCGCGGAGCGTGCATACGGCTCCGCCGCGGGGCGCGGAAGCCCGCCCATCGGATCCCCTCCCGTCGGCCGGCCGGCAGGCTCAGGTCTCCTCCTCCGCCACGTGCATCGCTGCCTCCTCCGCCCCTGCCGCTCCCCCGTCGATGCCCACGTCCTCGGCGACCTCCTCCTTGGTCGTGACGGTGTGGGTGCCCTCGTCCGGGGCCACCAGGCGGCCCGCGCGGGAGTCGCCGGCCTCGGGGTCGACCGGCTCGCCCTGGCCGCCGGGCAGGTCGCCGATCCCGTCACCGGCCGGTGCGTCCACGTCCGGCACCTCCTGGCGGAGCCGCTCGTCCAGGGTCTCCCCCTCGTGCTGCTCGGCGGCGGTGGTGCCGTGCTTGGTGACGCCCAGCGGCCGCTCGGGCGGGGAGTAGCCCTCGTCGAGCATGTCGTCGTAGGAGCGCTCGCCGATCGCGTCCTGAAGATCCAGGGGCCCTGCGTCCTCCTGTTCCTCGTTGGTACCGGTGGGCTGGTAGGCGTCGTCCGCCATCGGGGTCTGCTCGGACTGCTGGTCGCTCATCGTCGCCTCCTTCTCGGCTCGCGGGCGGTCCCGGTCCGCGTTTCCCGCCTGCGGATCATTAACCCCGGCAGCACACGGACAGGACAGCCGGCGGACTGCCCGCTGTGGAGAGGCAGAGCGCGTCCCGGGGCAGGGGATGTGCCGAGTCGTCGTCCGCCGCGTCGTACAGCGCCTGGAGCGCGGTGAGGGCCGCCTCCCGCCGGGTGAGGTCCGGCCGGAACAGCTTCTTCAGCGCGCCCCGGGCGTACGGGAAGCCCGAGCCCTCGGCGTGGAAGTGCCGCTTCTTGCAGAGTCCGCCTGCCGCGTCGAAACCGAAGATCCGGCCTCCGCCCTCGGACGCGGTGAGGTCGTAGCCGACCAGCAGCGGGACGACGGCGAGCCCCCGCATGGCCTGGCCGAGGTTCGCCGGATCATGGCCGCGAGGCGGGTCGCCCTGGCGGCCAGGGTCATCGGAATGCCCTCGGTCTTCTCGAAGTGGGTCAGCTCGACCTGGTAAAGCCGCACCATGTCGAGGGCGAGGCCGACGGTGCCGGCGAAGGCGACGGCTGTGTGGCCGTCGGCGGGGTGCACCTTCTCCAGGTCGCCCTGGGCGATGAGGTTGCCCGTCGTGGCCCGTCCCGACTGCTACCTGGAGTGGGCGAGCGGGAAACTCGCGGCCCCTCACAGGTCCTTGCGGCGCACCAGCACGCCGAGCACCAGGAGGCCGGGGAGCAGGGGCAGCCACACGGTCAGCAGCCGGTAGCCGAGCACCGCGGACGCGGCGACCGCGGCGGGGGTGCCGGACGCGGTCAGGGCGAGGGCGAGCGCGGCGTCCAGCGAGCCGAGGCCGCCGGGGGTGGGCAGCAGGGCGGCGGCGCTGCTCGCGGCGAGGTACAGCAGGGCCACCTGGAGCGGGCCGAGCGGCAGTCGGACGGCCTGGGTGACGGCGATGAGGACCAGCGCGTGCAGTGCGGCGAACGCCAGGGACCCACCCCACAGGGCCGCCGCGCGGGCCGGGCGGGCATGCAGGGCGCGGATGTCGGCCAGGACGGCCGTGAGCGCCCGCCGGGCGCGCGGCCACCAGGGAGTGGCCGGCAGGACCGCCACCAGTACGGCGATGCCCAGGACGACGGCGACCGCCACCGGGGAGACACGCGGCAGGCGCAGCAGCCCCGGGCAGAGCGGGGCGAGCAGCGTGAGCAGCGCCAGGCGGACGGCGGCGCCCGCGGTGGCCTTGACGGCGAGCGCGCCGGCCGAGCGCCCGGCCGGCAGCCCGCAGCGGGTCAGGAACCGCAGGTTCACCGCCCCCGCGCCGAGCCCCGCGGGCAGGAGGTGGTTGGCGGCGGAGGCGGCGAACTGGGCGGCGACCAGCCGGCGCCCGGGCAGCCGCCGTAGGACGGCGCCCTGTTGGGCGAGTGCCGAGGCCGCCCAGGTGCCCACGGCCGCCGCGGCGGCGACCAGCAGCCAGCCCTGGTCGGCGACGGCGAGCCGTACGGCCCCGCTCTCGACGGCGGCCCAGTGCCGGCGGGCCAGATAGAGCGCGCCGAGCAGTACGGCGAGGCAGACTCCGGCGTGCCAGCAGGCGTGCCGTCGGCCGAGGGAGACGGTGTGTTCCGCCGCGGATGTCATGAGCCGGCCTCCGGTACGACGTAGTACAGCCGCACCGCGCCGAGGGGTGTGGAGGTCCAGTCGCGGGCGTATCCGGGCGGCCGGCCGCCCGCCGGCACGATGACGGCCGCCGGGATCCGCCGGGCGGTCCGGGCGATGGCGTCCGTGGTGCTGTTGGCGTTGTGCCCGGTCGTCGCGGCCGAGGAGCAGCCGGTGTAGAAGGCCACCGGAATGGCCTCATGCCCGGTGAGCAGACACGGCGGGCGGACGCCCAGGCGATGCAGGGCGGCCGCGGTGTGCGACCAGGCGCGGTGCGAGGCGGTGGCGCCGTGCACCGTGTGCACGAGGACGGCCAGTTGTACGGCGAGGTGGGCGGCGAGGCCCAGGCAGACCAGCGTCACGGCGACGGGCCGCCGGCTCCGGCGCGGGACGGCCGGCAGCGTCATCAGCGCGTCGGCAGCCGGAACGGCCAACAGGGCGTAGGCGGGCAGCAGGAAGCGCGGCGCCGCGTAGCCGATCAGGAACAGGTACGGGAAGGCGGCCGTCGCCGCACAGAGGAGCAGCACCGTGGCCGCCGTACGCCGCCGGGCGCGGAGGGCGACGGCCGGCGCGAGCACGGCGAGCAGGGGCAGTACGAACCACCAGACGAGGAACACCGGGTGGGGCAGGGCGCCGGTGCACGGCCGGCACAGGGCCCGCCCGTCGAGGCTGCGCAGCTGGTCCACGACGGCGAGGTGCCAGCCGAGACCGCCCTGGATCGCCGAGCCGTCGGACAGGCGGCGCGCGAGGCCGCCGTAGCTCACGTACGCCTCGATCACCCACTCGACGGCCCCGGCCGCGAGCCCGGCGAGCAGCACGCACAGCGCCCGCCGGTGTCCGCGTACCAGACCGAGGGCGAGGAGCGGCAGAACGGCCCAGACGGCGTCCATGGGCCGCATCCACGCCATCAGCGCCGCACTCACCGCCAGGCCCCACAGAGCAGCCGGGTCGGCACGGCGGACCCGGTCGGCGCGGACGGCAGGATCGGTGCGGGCGGCACGATGGGCGGCGGCGCCGCGGGCGGCGGGATCGGCGTCGGCGGCGCGGTCGGCGCGCGGAGCCCAGTCGACAGGATCGGTGCCGGAGGCGGGGGCGACCCCGTCGGCACGGGCGACCCGGACGGCACGGAGGGCCGGGCGGGATGCAGGACCGGTGCCGGCGCGCAGGAAGCAGGCCACGGCGGCCAGGGCGCCCACGGCGACCCAGTAGTTGGGCATGGCCTGCGGGCCGTAGAACAGCGTGACCCACAGGGAGGCGAAGAGGGCGCCGGCCAGGGCCAGCACGCGGACCGGGAACAGGCCGCGCCAGGCGCGCAGCGCCAGGTACAGGGCGAGGCCGGAGAGGACCGCGAGGTAGATCCGCAGCAGGGCCGTCGAGGACGACCAGGAGGCGATGGGCGCGACGAGCAGCGAGACGCCCCGGGAGCGGGGTGCGCTGAAAAAGGCGGCGGGTGCCTGTGCGCTGACCTGGCTGACGTACACCGTCTCGTCCCAGCCGAGGCCCATGCCGGGCCGGACGAGCAGCAGTTGGGCCAGGGTGAAGGCCGCCGCGACGGCCGCGAGCGGAGCTTCGGTGCTCAGGCCCCGGGGGCGGCCGGACGGGCGCCGTGAGCGCTCGCGCCGCGTTCCGCCGAGTGTGGCGTGTGCGCTGCCGGCCATGACCCACCCCTCTTCCCCTGCAGCTGGTAGGGCCACTGCCATCTCCACCCCGGCAGGACCCAGGACGGGAACCACAGGGACCACAGCGCAGAGCCCAGGAAAAACAGCACCAAACTAACCAGAACCGTGAGCATCCGTCGGTCGGATACGGCCATCCGGCCGACGACCCTACGCGCTGTAAGGTTGGGGCATGGCTGGCACAGGGTCCCGCGGCAGAGCGGAGCGACGCAGCGCCGGGGAGCTGGAGAGCGAGGTGCTGGCCGCCCTCTGGGCCACCGAGCGGCCGCTGACCCCGGCGGAGATCCAGACCGAGATCGCCGACGGACTCGCGTACAACACGGTCCATACGATCCTCAAACGCCTGTACGACAAAGGGCTGGTGCTGCGGGACGCCGACGGACGGCGCGGCGCGTACCGGCCGGCCAAGGACGCGGCCGAGCTGACCGCCGAGGCGATGCACGAGGCCCTGGACCGGGGGCCGGACCCGATCGCCGCGCTCCAGCGGTTCGTGACCGGGCTCAGCGCCGAGGAGGAGCGGACGCTGCGCGCGTTACTCGCCGAACGCGGCGTATGAGGTGCGCCGCGTCACCGCACCGCCGCGGGAGCACCGGGACCCGGGCTGTGACGGAGCCGGCGTGCGCGAGCGGCTCGCGGCCGGTGGCCGCCGTCCGCGATCGCGGGCCGCGTTGTCGCCGGACGACCGCGGGAGGCCGACGGCTCCGTGACCGGCTGGACCCCCGCGGGCGCCATCCCGCACCGACGGGGCCTGCGGCACGGTGACCGAACGCCTCGGCGCCGGCCGGGTGGACCGGCTCCCGGTCGGCGCCTGCGAGATCGGCGAGCCGGGAGTCCGCCCCGAAGCTCGCGGGGCATCGGCCCGGGCCACCGGGTGCCGGCCGCCGCCACCACCGGCACACTCCACGGCCGGGCCTGACTCCTCGTCCGGAACCGGACCCTCGAGCGCCCTGGCCTACCGCCGTCGGCTCGGCCGGCGCGAACCCGAGGCGCCGCCGGGCCGCGAGACCGGCAGCGGGGGTTCCTCGGGCCACGGTGACGCTCAGCCGCCGGTCGGCGAACGGTGCGGCGGTTGCTCGGGGGTGGGCCGGCGGGTGGCCGGCGGTATGGGCCGCACGGCCGGTTCGTCCGTACTCACCGTCAGCGGCTCGCCGTGGTGGTGCAGGGTCAGCGGCGGGCCGTCCAGCAGGGCGTACGTGGCCTTGTCGGCGCCGATGTCCACACGCAGCCGGCGCCCGCGGAACTGGACGTTGAAGGCGAGCCGGCGCAGCCGCTCGGGCAGCCGGGGCGCGAACCGCAGCCGGTCGCCGGCGTGCCGCATGCCGCCGAAGCCCGCCACCAGCGCCATCCAGGTGCCGGCCAGCGAGGCGATGTGCAGCCCGTCCCGGGTGTTGTGCTCCAGGTCGTGCAGGTCCATCAGCGCGGCCTCGGTCGTGTAGGCGTGGGCGAGCCCGAGATGGCCCGCCTGGGCGGCGATGACGGCCTGACAGCAGGCGGACAGGGAGGAGTCGCGGACGGTCAGCGGCTCGTAGTAGGCGAAGTTCCGGGCGATCTGCTCCTCGTCGAAGTGGTCACCGCACGTGTACATGGCCAGCACCAGGTCGGCCTGCTTGACGACCTGTTTGCGGTAGAGGTCGAAGTAGGGGAAGTGCAGCAGCAGCGGGTACTGGTCGGGGCGGGTGCCGGCGAAGTCCCAGCGCTGGTAGCGGGTGAAGCCGGCGTGCTGTTCGTGGACGCCGAGTTCGTCGTTGTAGGGGACGTGCATGGCCTCGGCGGCGTCGCGCCAGGCCGCGCTCTCCTCCTCGTCCACGCCGAGCCGTTCCGCCTCGCGCGGGTGGCGTTCCACGGCGTCGGCCGCGGCGAGCAGGTTCTGCCGGGCCATGAGGTTGGTGTAGGTGTTGTCGTCGGCGACCGCGCTGTACTCGTCGGGGCCGGTGACACCGTCGAGGTGGAAGACGCCGTGGCTGTCGTGGTGGCCCAGCGACCGCCACAGCCTGGCCGTCTCCACCAGCAGTTCGACGCCGGCCTCCCGCTCGAAGGCGGTGTCGCCGGTGGCCTCGACGTACCGGACGACGGCGTCGGCGATGTCGGCGTTCACATGGAAGGCGGCGGTGCCGGCCGGCCAGTACGCCGAGCCCTCCGAGCCGGCGATGGTCCGCCAGGGGAACGAGGCCCCGTCGAGGCCCAGTTGGGTCGCGCGTTCCCGGGCCTCGTCCAGGGTGTTGTACCGCCAGCGCAGCGCCTCGGCGACGGCCGCGGGCGCGGTGTGGGTGAGCACGGGCAGCACGAACATCTCGGTGTCCCAGAAGGCGTGCCCGTCGTAGCCGGAGCCGGTGAGCCCCTTGGCGGGGATCGCGCGCTGTTCGGCGCGGGCCCCGGCCTGCAGGACGTGGAAGAGGGCGAACCGGACGGCCTGCTGGATCTCCTCGTCGCCCTCCACCTCGACGTCGGCGCGGGCCCAGAAGTCGTCCAGGCAGGCCCGCTGGTCCGCCAGCAGGCCCTGCCAGCCGTCGTGTGCGGCGGCCGCGAGCGCGGCGTCGACCTGGTCGGCCATCGCGGGCAGCGAGCGGGTGCCGGACCAGCCGTGGGCGACCAGCTTCTCCACCCTGAGCGTCTGCCCGGGTTCCAGCACGGAGGTGACGGTCAGCCGGGCCACGTCGATGCCGCCCTCGCTGCGGGTGGTGGTGCGCTCCGGGCCGGTGACGACGTGGTCGGCGGCGACGGCCACCCTGAGACCGCTGCGCCGGGTGCGGTGCACCAGCCGCAGCCGGCCGCCGGAGGCGAAGTGGTCCTCCTCCTCGAGGGGCGACTTCAGTGCGATCGCCGCGCGCGGGTCGCCGTTGGACTCGGGCAGGCTCTCGTTGGCGACCAGTTCCGACTGGATCACCACCCGGCTGCGGCTGCCGACGGCCTCCACCTCGTACGCCACCGCGGCCACCGCCCGCTGGGTCAGCGACACCAGCCGGGTCGAGCGCACCCGGACCGTCGATCCGGCCGGGGAGGTCCACTCGCAGGTCCGCTCCAGCACTCCGCGGCGCAGGTCCAGCACCCGCTCATGGGTGACGAGCCGGCCGTAGCGCAGGTCGAACGGCTCGTCGTCCACCAGCAGCCTGATGATCTTGCCGTTGGTGACGTTGATGACCGTCTGGCCCGACTCCGGGTAGCCGTATCCGGCCTCCGCGTACGGCAGCGGGTGCACCTCGTGCACGCCGTTGAGATAGCTGCCGGGCAGGCCGTGCGGTTCGCCCTCGTCGAGGTTGCCGCGCCAGCCGACGTGGCCGTTGGACAGGGCGAACACCGACTCGCTCTGGGCGAGGACGTCCAGGTCGAGGGCCGTCTCCCGGACGGCCCACGGCTCCACGGCGTACGACCGCTCGCTGATCACCGCTTGCCTCCCAGCTCGGCGAGGTCCTTGACGACGACACTCGCGCCGTGCGCGTACAGCGCGTCGGTCTGTCCCACGCGGTCCACGCCGACGACGTACCCGAATCCGCCCGCGCGGCCCGCGTCCATGCCGGCCAGGGCGTCCTCGAAGACGGCCGCCCCGGACGCCTCGACGCCGAGGTCGCGGGCGGCGGCGAGGAAGGTGTCGGGGTGCGGTTTGCCTGGCAGGTTCCGTTCGGCGGCGACCACGCCGTCGATGCGGACGTCGAAGAAGTGCTCGGCGCCGACCGCGCGCAGGACGTCCCGGCAGTTGGCGCTGGAGGAGACGATCGCCGTGCGCAGTCCCTGGGCGCGCACCGCCTCCAGATAGCGCAGGGTGCCCTCGTAGGCCTCCACACCACCGGTGCGGATCTTCTCCAGGAGCAGGTCGTTCTTGCGGTTGCCGAGGCCGTGCACGGTGTGGGCGTCCGGTGGATCGCCGGGGGTTCCCTCGGGCAGGTGGATGCCGCGGGAGTCGAGAAACGCGCGGACGCCGTCGGCGCGGGGGCGTCCGTCGACGTACTCGTCGTATTCGGCGGCCGCGTCGAACGGCCGTCCCCGCTCGCCTTCGTAGTCGCGCAGAAAGGCGTCGAAGGTCTCCTTCCAGGCGGCCGCGTGCACGACGGCCGTCTTGGTGACGACCCCGTCGAGATCGAAGAGGCAGGCCTGGATTTCGTCGGGCAGACCGAGCTGAGTCATACCCAGCACTGTTCCCCACGAGACGCGCTCCAGTGGGTGGCGCACACCACACCGGGCGTACTTCTCGGCAACTCATCGGTGCCACACTTTTCCCTGTGCCACTGACCTTCGACGATCTCCTCACCCGTGCCCGCGCGCTCGCCCGGGACGGCCGGCGGGCCGTGCTCGGTGTCGCGGGCGGCCCCGGCGCGGGCAAGTCGACACTCGCCGAGCACCTGGTGCGTGCCCTGAACGGCGGTGGTCCGCCCTGGGTGGCGCACGTGCCCATGGACGGCTTCCATCTGGCCGACGCCGAGCTGGACCGGCTGGGCCGCCGGGACCGCAAGGGCGCGCCGGACACCTTCGACGCGGCCGGGTACGCGGCGCTGCTGCGACGGCTGCGCGAGGACACCGGCGAGGTGGTGTACGCGCCGGGGTTCGAGCGGGTGCTGGAGCAGCCGATCGCGGGCTCGATCCCGGTGCCGCCGGCCGCGCGCCTGGTGGTGACGGAGGGCAACTACCTTCTGCTCGGGGAAGGTCCGTGGGCGCGGGTGCGGCGGTGCCTGGACGAGGTGTGGTTCTGCGAGGTCGCCGAGGACGAGCGGATCCGCCGGCTGGTGGCCCGGCACGAGGAGTTCGGCAAGGAGCACGAGAGGGCCATGGCCTGGGTGCTGGGCACCGACCAGCGCAACGCCGACCTGGTCGCGGCGACACGGGAGCGGGCGGACCTGGTGGTACCGGCCGACGCGCTGCCGTCGCCGTAGGCCGTTCCGGGGATCCGGCCACCGGGGCCGTGCCTCCTGGTGTGGGCGTGGATGACGGCCACCCGGCCGGACACCGGGCGGCCGCCCGCCGCGGGCGGCACGCTGCCCGTTCGACGTGTCCCGGCTGCGCGGCCGGTTCGACCGGATCGAGGTGAACTCCGGCCGGCCGCGGGCCGTACCCGTGTACACGGCAGAGGGTCTGCCGGTACGACTCGTGAAGCGGTGACGCCTCCGGTGGCGGGAGCGGTGCGACAGTAGGGCCATGATCCGGGTCCCGAGCGCTCCCGCCATCGCCCGGCCGGTGCCACCGCGGGGCGGCTGATGGCAAGCGAACAGCACACGCTCCTCACCCGTGAGGCCCGCGTCGGGGGACCCGGGCGGCCGTCCCCGGCCCGCCTGTCCACCGGGCTGCGCCGCTACCGGCGGTGGCTGGTGCCCCTGCTGATGGTGCTGCTGCTGGCGCAGATGGCGGCGGCGATGGTCACCACGGCCGTACAGCAGACGCCCACCATCGACGAACCGGTGTACGTGGCGACGGCCACCGACTATCTGCACGAGCACCGGCTGCGCTACAACCCCGAGCACCCGCCGCTCGGCAAGCTGCTGATCGCTGCCGGTGTGGCGGTGGCCGACCCGCACTACGACCCGGCGTACCCGGGCACGCAGGGGGACGTGGGCCGGCATCTGCTGTACGAGTCGGGTAACGACGCCTGGCGGCTGATGCTGTGGGCGCGGTTGCCGGTGATCGCGCTGACGCTGCTGTTCGGGCTGGTCGCCTTCGCGTTCGCCCGTGAGGTGGCGGGGACGGCGGGCGGGCTGGTGGCGCTCGCGCTGTACGCCTTCTCGCCCGATGTGATCGCGCACGGTTCGCTGGCCACGCTGGATGTGCCGGCGGCCGGGTTCGTGCTGACGTCGGCCTGGCTGGTGTGGCGGGCGCGGCGGCGGCCGGTGCGGTACCTGCCGCCGGCCGGGGCGGCTCTGGGGGCGGCCGTGGCGACGAAGATGAGCGCGCTGCCTGCGGTGCCGGTGCTGATGGCGCTGGCCGCCCTGTCGGTGCTGGCCGCGGGGCGGCAGGGGAAGATGCTGCCGGGGCTCGCGGGTGTGGCCGCCGGCCGCCGGCGCCGGGTGCTGTCGGCGCTCGCGGCTGCCGCGGCCGTGGCACTGGTGGCGCTCGCCGTGGTGTGGGCCGCCTACCTGGCAGTCGACCCCCGCCTGCGGTTCGCCCCCGCCGAACCCGTTCCGGCCGTGCACGGGCTGCGCGGGCGGCTGGTGGATCTGCTGCCCGTGCCCCCGGCGTACCGGGCCGGTATGCGGGTGCAGTTCGGGCTGGAGGACTACCCGTGGCAGGGCTATCTGTTCGGCCACCTGTACACGGGCTCCCGCTGGTACTACCTGCCGGCCGCCCTGCTGGTGAAGACACCGCTCGGGCTGCTGGCGCTGGGAGCGGCCGGCGCGGTGGCGGTCGTGGCGGTACGGCGGCTGCGGCCCGC
Organism: Streptomyces sp. NPDC045022; assembly: GCF_056432605.1. Lineage (NCBI taxonomy): Bacteria > Bacillati > Actinomycetota > Actinomycetes > Kitasatosporales > Streptomycetaceae > Streptomyces > Streptomyces sp. NPDC045022. The sequence goes on along the minus strand of NZ_JBWKIR010000006.1, from coordinate 29,496 downwards.
CGCGCCGTATCTGCTGCTGCCGCCCCTGGTACTGCTGGCGGTGGCGATGACGGGGACGCGGGACTTCGGAACCCGGTACGCGCTGTTCGTGCCGGTGTTCCTCGCGGTGGCGGCGGCCTGTGCGCTCACGCTGCGCCGGCGGTGGGCCGCGGTGCTGACCGGCGCACTGGTGCTGGCCACGGCGGTGAGTTCGGTGCGCGCGTTCCCGTACTACCTGCCGTACGCCAACGAGGCGTTCGGCGGCCCGGCGCACACCCACCGGCTGCTGCACGACTCCAACGTGGACTGGGGGCAGGACCTGGGCCGGCTCGCGGACCGGCTGCGGCAGCGGAACCCGGGCGAGCGGGTGTGGCTGGTGTACAAGGGTGCCGGAGTGCCGTCGTACTACGGCATCCACGCCGCAGATCCGCGCACGGTGGCACCGGACCGGGTCCACGGGTTGCTGGTGGTGTCGGACTCGGCGGTCGCCAAGGCGCGCGGGCGGCTCGCCGAGCTGATCGCGAGCAGTCGGCCGGCCGGCGAGGTGGGGCATTCGATCAGCCTCTACCGGCGGTGAGCGCCACCCACTCAACCCCCTGGTCACGGCGGTCGGTGAGCTATGTTGAGTGCTCGTGGCAGACAAAGGAGGCGGACCGGTGCCCTCGCCGCAGCAGGCCCGCGCACAGGCATCAGCGATCACGTCGGGCAAGACCGCGCCCGAGGGCGAGGCCGCCCCGACCTCCCGGCTCCGAGAGCTGTTCGACGGCCCGCGTCTGTCGCCGGGGCAGCGGCGCATCGCCCAGTACCTGATCGAGCACATCACCGAGGCCGCGTTCCTGTCCATCACCGAGCTGGCGGACCGGGTGGGCGTCAGCCAGCCGTCCGTCACCCGCTTCGCCGCCGCCGTCGGCTTCAGTGGTTATCCCGCGCTTCGGGAGACGCTCCAGTCGATCGCGCTGAGCAAGCTCGCCGGCGGGCCCGGCGAGGAGAACCGTGCCAACGAACTCCAGGCGGCCGTCGACGCGGAGATCGAGAACCTGGAGAACCTGCGGCGCGACTTCGCCGACCCCGACCGGGTCATCCACGTCGGCCGCGAGCTGTCCCGCTCGGCCCCGCTGACCGTGCTGGGCCTGCGCATCTCGGTGTCGCTGGCCGAATACTTCGGCTACGCCGCCCGCCGTATCCACCCCGATGTGCGGCTGGTGACCCTGGGCGGCAGCGTGGCCTACGACACGCTGCTGCAGGCCCGCGAGGCCGGGGGCACCTGGGTGCTGGCTTTCGCCATGCCCCGGCACTCCCAGGAGACGCTCCAGGCGATCCGGGTGGCACGCGGCGCCGGTCTGAAGGTCGCCCTGGTGACCGATCTGGCGCTCGGGCCGCTGGCCGACGAGGCCGACGTCGCCTTCGCCACCGGCACCGGCTCGCGGCTGGTCTTCGACTCCTACGCCGCGCCGGGCGTGCTGGCCGCGGCGCTGCTGCAGGCCATGACGGACGCCGACGCGGAGCGCACCCAGGCCCGCCTGGAGAAGTACGAACAGCTCGCCGAACAGCACCAGTTCTTCCAGAAGGACTGATCCGGCCTTCCGCCACGGCCGCACCGGCCCGGCCTATCTTCCGTCCGCGCCGGGCACTCGTGAAGATCTTGCGGTCCTGCAAGCCGTGGACGGGGATCATTCACCGCATTTCGCGCATGAATGTTTTCATACGTCTTGCAAACCGGTCGGCATATATAAATACTGCTCACGGATCGCACATCGCCCCGAGAGAGCCGACGGACCGCCCATGCGCACGCACCACCGCACGCAGCGCCGGTCCCCGACGCCCGGGGTCCTTGCACGGACACCCCCAGCCGCCGTCTCCTACCCACGTCGGCGCCCGGGGTGTACCGGGGCGCATCGTCTGCGCGACGCGCCCGCGGCGGCCCCGGCCATCCCCTAGGCCGGGGCCGCCCCGAACCCGTCGGACCACCCTCACGACGCCGCATACCGGAAGCGATGATCATGCCTCTGACCAGCACGCGCATCAGCCCCGACTGGCCCTGTCAGGTCAAGACGCCGGGCAGTTTCGACTGGGAGCGCTCGGCGGCCAAGTGGCTGCGCGAACTGATCCCCGCGCGGTACGCCAGCTATCCGGCACTCATCCGGCATCCCGTGCTGCTCGCCCGGCACGCGCAGATCCAGGTCCAGCAGGAGATCCGGGTGGCGCGCACCGCGCTGCAGACCGCGCGGGCCGAACTGCCGGTGCTCGGGCTGCCCGAGTCGGTCATCGAGCACACGATCAAGATGTACGCCGCCGAGGTCCTGCAGCTGCAGCACATCGCGCGCAGCGTCCGCGCCGTCTCCGAGGCGCTCGGCGGCCGCGGCACGGGCCGCTGAGCTGCGGCCTCCTTCCCTTCCCGCCCCCGCCGGTTCCGCCCGGTGCCGTGCGCGCGGCCGGCTTTCCCTCCCGCGGGAACCTCGCCCGAAGCCGATCCGGCAGACGAGTGATCGAGCGGACCGAGGTGTGCAATGCTCATCGAGTGACGAGCGAGCCCGTGCCCCCGATGGACTCCGGCAACAGCGCCGACCTGGCGGCGCTGGCCAAGGTCGTGGCCCGGCAGCGCGCCGAAATGGAACGCCTGCGGGACCTGGCCGCGACCTCGGCCGTCCTGGAGCGGGCCAAAGGCGTCCTGATGGCGGTCACCGGGTGCTCGCCGGGCGCCGCCCACGAGGAACTGCTGCAGCGGGCGAAGGACGGCAACCGTTCGCTTCTCGAGCAGTGCTGGCTCACCCTGGGCGCCCTGCTGCCACCCAGGGAGCAGCCCTCCGGCACCGCACCGGCTCCCGCCGGACCACCCGCCGCCGTCGGCTCCTGGGAGGGCGCGCCCGCCGGCACCCTGGACATGGCGGAGATGCTGGGCCACATCGGCCGGGACCTGGTCCGGGTCGGCTCGCCGCACGAGCTGGCCGGGTGCCTGCTGGAGCATCTGACGTCCGAGGTGCGCGCCGACGCCGTGATGCTCTACGAGCGGCTGCCCGAGGGGGGGCTCGAACTGATCGGGCACGCCGGTGTCGACGCGACCCTGGCCGCCCAGTGGCGGTACGTGCCCCCGCTGAGCGGGGTGGCCGCGATCGACGCCCTGCGGGCGGGCGAGCCACGCTGGCTGGAGGACCTCCCCACGGACCGAACCCGGTACCTGCTGATCGGGGGCCCTCCCGAGCGCTGGCCCACCCGGGCCTGGCTGCCCGTGCCGGCCGGGAACACCGCCAGCGTCGCCCTCGGCGTCCTGCGCCGGCGCAGCGGGCCGTTCGAGCCGCGCGAGCGGGACCTGCTGCGTGCCGTGGCGCGGTTGTGCGCGGGCCGGCTGCGGGCCTTCGACGCCCCGCCGGAACACCCCGGTGAGGACGGCATCGCCCAGACCGTCCAGGCCGTGTTCGACGCGTTGCCGGGCGCCGCGATCCTGCTCACCCCGCTGCGCGACGCCTCCGGCGGCGTGGAGGACTACCGCATCGAGGCGGCCACCGCGGAAGCGGTCGACGTGTTCGGCCGCACCGGCCGGGACATGATCGGCAAGCACATCCTGGAGAGCTACCCGTCCGTCGCGGGCGAACCGCTGTGGCACGGCTATCTGCAGGCGCTCGAGACGGGTACGCCGTTCGAGGGAGAGCCGTTCGCCTACCAGGACAGCTCCGACGGAGTGCCCATGACCGCCACCTACTCGGTGCGGGCGGCCCCGCTGGGCAGCGGCCTGCTGGTGACCTGGCTGCGGCACGACCCCGTGGAGCGGCAGGAGCAGCGGCTCGCGGACGTGCAGCGGCTCGGCAACCTCGGCTGGGCCAACTGGAACCTGATCACCGAGGAGATCTCCTGGTCCGCACAGGCGTACGCGGTGCTCGGCCGGGGCTCCGCGCGGGAGCCGCTCCGGCTGGACCAGCTGCCGGACCTGGCCCTGCCGGAGGACGCGGGGCCCCTGGCCCACGCCATCGGCGAACTCATCCGCCATGCCCGCGCGTTCGACGTGCCGTTCCGCATCGAGACGCCCCAGGGCGTCCGGCATCTGCGGATGGTCGCGGAAGCCGTCACCGAGCCGGACGGCACCCCGGTCGAGGTGCACGGCTTCGTCCAGGACCTCACCGCGCAGCGCAGCGCGGAACTCGCGCTGATGGAGAGCGAGCGCGCGATGCTGCTGCAGCGCGGCATCCTGCAGGCCGAGCGGGCCCTGGCCGCCAAGATGCAGCACGCGCTGCTGCCGCTGCCCAGCAAGCCGGTACGGCTTGCCGGGCTGCGCGTCGAGGTCGCGTACCTGCCCGCGCAGTCGGGCATCCATGTCGGCGGCGACTGGTTCAGCGCCATCGAGCTGCCCGACTACGACGCGCTGTTCGTGGTCGGTGACGTGGCGGGCCACGGCATCGACGCCGTGGCCACGATGGCGCAGCTGCGATTCACCGCGAAGGGCATGGTCAGCACCGGTTCCTCGCTGACCGGGGCGCTGGCGCGGCTCAACCAGCTGCTGCTGCACTCCCGGGACAGCCAGACCACCGCCACCATGGTCCTGGCCCGCTACGACCCCGACGAGCACGTGCTGGCCTGGGCCCAGGCCGGGCATCCGCCGCCCCTGCTGGTACGCCGGGGTGAGGTGCGCTACCTCGACCGTCCCGGCGGCATGCTGCTCGGCGCGAGCGGGGTCCCCGTCTACGAGTCGGCGGAAATCCATCTGGAGCCCGGCGACCGGCTGCTGCTGTACACCGACGGCCTGGTCGAGCGGCCCGGCGAGGGCCTGGACGCGGGTTTCGCCCGGCTGGCCGAGGCGGTACGCGCTCATGGCTGCGGCGACTCCGGCTCACTGGACGCGCTGCTCGCCACGATGCTCGCGGACGAGCGGCGGGACGACGTGTGCGTGCTGGACATCAGGATGCCGCTGGAGGGGGACGTGCAGGACACCGGCGCGTAGCCGACGGCACGGTGGCCGGCCTCCTGCCGCAGAGCCGCGGAGCGCCCCGGTCCGGCGGGCTCGCCGGCTTCGACCGGGGTGGCGGCAGTGGCCAGGATGCGGTCGCCGGGGGCGTTGCCGGGCGTTCGGGTCCGCTCAGTCCACCGGGTGGCCGGCTTCGATGCCGTAGGCGTCGGACAGGCGCAGCAGCGGCCCGCCCCGGCCCTCGCCCCACTGCACCGGGTCGAGGACGAAGCCGACATGGTCGCCGCCGTCGGTGCGGTGGAGGATGGTGCCGACGAACCAGGCCGCCACGTCCGTGAGGACGGCCGTTCCACCGGGGCCCTCGCGCCAGTCCAGCCGGGCGAACTTGTCGACCTCGTCGCCCGTCTCGCCCCCGAAGAGTTCGGCGAGGCTCTGCTGGTCCCGGGTGAGCAGGTGGACGGCGAGGTGCTGCGCGGCCCGGGCGACGCGGTAGGTGCGGTTGGCCTTGGACAGCCAGACGGCGAACCGGGGCGGGTGGATGGAGCACTGCGAGGCGAAACCGACCAGGCAGCCGGCGCGCTCACCATCGGCCACCGCCGTGAGCACGCACATGTCCGGGTCCAGCCGGTCGAAGAACCCGTCCATGCCCGCCGCGCCGGGGGTTTCCTCGCCGAGGCGCTCCGCCTTGCCCGGCGTGTCCGCCTTGCCGCCGGTTTCCGGCGTGTCGTGTGTGTGCGCCATGTCGCTTCGCTCCCGTTCGCCGCTCGGGTTCCGGCCTCCGCTCACCGCGGTGGGCGCGGGGGCGCCCGCCCCGCTTCCCCACTGTTCCCGGCATGCCGCTCACGAATCGTCGCCGGGGCTCGTCCGTGACTCCAGGACGCGACGCGTGTCGTCGCCGTAGACGCCGGTCTCGTCGCCGCTGATGCCGTACCAGAGCTGGAAGCGGGCCACGGCTTCGGTGAGGGTGGCGTCGTAGGTGCCGCTGGCGGCGCCGTCGCGGTAGACGTCGGGGACGTTCAGGAGGCGTTCCTGCAGATCGGTGACCTCGGGGCCGGTGTCGCCCTGGCGCAGGGTGCCGGGTCCGTCGGGGTCGTCGGCGGCGGTGGCCGCGGGCGGCACAGCGGGGGCCGGGGTGGTGGGTGCCGGGGTGGTGGGTGCCGGGGTGGTGGGTGCGGCGGCGGGCGGTGCGCTCGTCCCGGGTCCGGAGGGCCGTGCGGTCGCGGCGGCCTCCTGGCGGCCGGGGAGCAGCAGGGCGCAGCCGAACCCGACGAGCGCGGCGGCCACCACCGCCACGGCGACGGTCGCCCGGCGGAGGTCCGGGCCGAAGACGGTGGTGGGAGTGGTCCGGGGGCGGGCGGCCCGCACAGGTGGCAGCTCCTGGGTCTCCTCCTCCGCGGCCACCGGTGTCCGGGCCGGCGTGCCGTGCGGCCCGGGTGGCGTGCCGACGGGCTCGTAGGTGACCGGCTCCGGGTGCATCTCCCGCATCAGCTCCGCGAGGGCGTCGAAACGGCGGGGCCGCAGGACCCGGATGGGTTCCAGGACCGGTCCGCGATGCGGCGGTCCGGGGTGCGGTGGTTCGGGTTCGGGTTCGGGCGGTGTCGGCACCTGGCTCTCCTTCCGTCCCGTGCGTACGGGAGTCCGGGCTCCCCGTGCTGAGATACGACGCGCACGGCAGCCCCGTTCAGCCGCCACCCCGCCCCCTCGTCCGATCGAAACGCTCAACTCGGAACAATGCATTGAGCGTTTGAGTAAGCGCGTGCCAGAAACCGCCGTCCGGCCCGGGACGGCACCTGGAGCAGCATCAACAAGGGCGGCTCGGCGACCGTCCTGAACCGCAAGTACCTGACGCTGTACGTCGATCACGGCACCGATCCGGCGAACGCGTCGTACGCCTACCTGCTGCTGCCGGGAGCGACCGCCGCCGCTACGCAGGCGCGGGCCGCGGACACCGGCTGGCTGAGCGTGCTCGCCAACGCCGACAGCCGGCAAGGGGTTTCTGTGCCCTCGCTCGGCTTCACCGGCGTCAACTTCTGGCTCGGCGGAACGGCCGGAACGCTCACCGCGAGCGATCCCTTTCCGTGATGATCAGTGAAATGGGGGACGGCACCGCCGTGATCGCCGTGAGCGATCCGATGCGTATGCGGACCGGACTGACCCTGACCTGGCGGCGCGCGGTCACGTCGGCGCCGGCCACGCTCGCCTCCGCCGGCACCGGCTCCGCGCTGACGCTGGCTTTCGGCGACCTGACGGGCACGGCGGGCGCCCCCCCCAGCGGATCACCGTCAGGCTGGGCTGAGCGCTCCCTGCACGAACCGGCTCAGGGACGCCGTGAACACGGTGCCGAAGGCGTCCCTCGCCTCCTCCGGCAGGGCCTCCAGGGAGAGATAGGGGTTCAGGTCCTCCAGTTCGACCAGGAGCAGCGCGCCGTCGGGGGCCCGGCAGGCGTCGACTCGCTGGACGCCGTGTCCGAGGTCGTTCCAGTCGATGAACCGCCGGGCGAACTCCAGGTCGGCGGCGGTGGCCGCATAGGGCTCGAGGTGCCAGCGGCGCTTCGGGTCGGGTGCGTAGAGGGCGTACTGGAAGTCGTCGTCCACGAAGTAGAAGGACACCTCGTAGGCGAAGTCGACGCACGGCTGGATCAGGACGTCACCGGTGGCGAGCAAGGCGACCTGCCCGGCGGGAACGATCCGCATGCCGAGGGAGTCCGCGCCGAGCCTGGGCTTGACCACATAGCGCTCGGCGGACGGCAGCCGGTGCAGGTCCTCGGCGTGGCCGACGGTGGGGATGACGGGGAAGCCGGCGGCGCTCAGGTCGAGCAGATACTGCTTGCCCGCCATGTCGGCCTTCCCGGTGAGCGGGTTGTACACCAGGGCGCCGGTGGCGAGCGCCCTCGCGCGGAAGGCCTCGTACTCCTTTTCGTAGCCGAGCACGGGACCGCTGTTGCGGACGACCACGGCGTCGAAGGCGTCCATGAGGGCCGCCGCGTCCCGCGGATGGCACAGGGCCAGGTCGAAGTGGGCGCGCAGCCGGGAGGCGAGGTGGATGTCCTCGTCGCAGTAGCGGCGCCCGCGGGCCTGGTACGCCAGGTCCGTGACGTAGAGCAGGCGGGGGCGGGCGGCGGGCATGCGGGATCTCCTTGAGCGGACCGGTGTCGGCGCGGGTGGAGAAAGGTTACGTCGCAGGGTACGGGCTGCTTTGACCGCCCCCGGAGCGGGCCGCGGCCGCGGTGCGTCATGGCCTCGCTGTGATCGCGGTGCGTCATGATCTCGGTGCGCCGCGCACCACGGGGCAGAGGCCGGCCGCCCACCCGGTGGTCGGTCCCGTCAGGCCGCGGCGGACCGTGCGGCGGGGCGCCGGGCCGATCGGGGTGTACGACGGCACGGCGAGCACACGGCAGCCCGCCGCCTCGGCCGCTGCGACGCCGGTGGGTGAGTCCTCGACGGCGAGGCACACGGCGTGGTCGGCGCCCAGGGCCCGGGCGGTGGCCGGGTAGGGTCGGGGGCGGGTTTGGTCCGGCGGGTCTCGCCCGCGGCGACCGTGGCGTCGAAGTCGGGGGCGCCCGCCGCGGCGAGCGTCTTCAGGACGGCGTCCACGACGGGCCGAGAGGACGCCGACACCTCGCTCCGACGTTCGGGTGGCCGCCCTCACAGCACTCAGTTCCCCTCTACGGCACCTTATCCTGCACTGAGTGTCAGGAGGGGGTTCCGAGTGCTACGTTCCCGGTCATGAGCTCCAGCAGCGCGGCGCCGGCCGCGAAGCCGCCGATGCGGGACGCACTGGTCGAGGCGGCCTTCCGGCTCTTCCTGGAACGCGGGTACGAGCAGACCACCGTGGACGACATCGTGACCCTGGCCGGGGTCGGCCGGCGTTCGTTCTTCCGCTACTTCCCCTCCAAGGAGGACGTGGTCTTCCCCGACCACGAGCGCTGCCTGGCCGACATGACCGCTTTTCTCGCGGCGAGCGGCGAGGAACACGAGCCGGTGCGGCGGGTGTGCGACGCGGCCCGGATGGTGCTGCGGATGTACGCGGAGAACCCGGCCTTCTCCGTGCAGCGCTACCGCCTCACCAGAAAGGTGCCGGGCCTGCGCGCCTACGAGCTGTCGGTGGTGTGGCGCTACGAGCGTGCGCTGGCCGAGTATCTGCGCGGGCGGTTCGCCGGGTGGCCGGACGGGACGCTGCGGGCCGACGTGATCGCGGCCGCGGTCGTCGCCGCGCACAACAACGCCCTGCGCTCCTGGCTCCGGTCGGACGGCGAGGACGATCCGGGCGCGGCGGTGGACCACGCCCTGGGGTGCGTGCAGCGGGCGTTCGGCCACCCGGCGGACACGGCCGCGCGGACCGGCCGGATCGGGCCGCTGCCGGCGGGCGAACGCGACGAGAATCCCGACGACGTGGTGGTGCTCGTCTCCCGCCGGGACACCCCGGTGTGGCGTGTGGTGCAGGAATGGGAGACCGCCCTCGGTCGCGCCTGACCCTCCGGAGCTGGAGAAAGTCAGGGTACGGAGTGCCTTTACGCGTGACACTGAGTGCCATACTCTGTCGGCGTGCACGGTGGCACGGCTACCGGGCACACGCGTGCGCGGTTCGCTCCGGGCACGCGGGATTCCGGCCGAGCGCAGGGAGTTGACCAGCGTGTACCACCACTCAGCAAGCGCCTCGCATCCGGCGGCCGGTTCCGCGGCGGGTGTTCTCGATCCCGCCCCCGCGGACTCCAAGGACGCCATCCTCTTCCAGCGCTGCACCTGGTGCGGCACGGCGATGTACCACCGGCTGCTCTGTCCGGTGTGTCAGGGCAGCGAGTTGCGCACGGAGCTCAGCGAGGGCATCGGCACGGTCCGCCACTCCACGGTGGTGCACCGCAACACCCCGGCGGCACGCAATGTGTCGCTCATAGAGATGGCCGAGGGCTTCGTCGTCCGGGGCCGGGTCATGGGCCCGCCCATCGGCATCCACAGCGGCGACCGGGTCCGCCTGTCGACCGCCAAGGACCCGGTGCGTGGCGAGCCGGTCTTCCAGCTGGTCGACGAGCCGTACCGGCCCTGGAGCTGACGGCCGTACGCGGCTGGGGCGGGCAGCCGGCCACCGCACAACCTGAGCGACAGACCTGGTACAGACCTGACACCGACTCCCTCGGTGACCCGGGATGCCGGCCGGTGGCCACCACGGCGGGCGCGCGGGGTCCCACCGGGCGGCGGGTGCTTCACCCGCCTCGGCGAACAGCCGGTTGTGAACGCCGGCCACCGAACTCCCTTGCGCCGGTCGCGGATGTGATCCATCACCTCCGGCGCACAGGCAACCCACAGAGTCCTCTTTCCCATCCTCCGGGGGCGAGGGGCTCCCGTTCCGGACGGGACGCCCGTGCTCGGGGTTCGAGGAGGAACAGTGGTCCGTGCCCGGTACATAGGGGTGACCGCCGCCGCGCTGCTCGCGGTGGCGGGAGCATCCCCCGGGGTGACAGTCGCCCAAGCTCAACCGCCCTCGCAGGCGAGCACGTTGACGGTTTCGGACGCCGGGATGCTGCCGCCCGGGTGGCGGATCACCGAGGATCGCTCGGCGCCGCAGCTGGAGTGGCGGTCGGACCAGCGGGTGCCGATGGGGGACGCCCGGATCGAATTCCGTTCCGGTGGGCGCCTGTTGGGGGTGCCGAAGCCGGGCACGGACGGACACACCTTCCGGTTGCCACTCGGTGCCCGGCGGACGAACAAGCTGGACGGTCTCCAAGTCTGGGGCGGGGGACACCGGCTGGACGCACCGGAGAATGCCGGGGCCGCTTCGGCGGCCCGGCCGCCGGCCCCGCTGCCGGCGAACGGTGTGGACCCGGGCAAGCCCGGCTCGTACCACACCAGGACGGGCGAGTACGGCCTGAAGTCGGTGCGGTTGCCGGGCTTTTCGGCGCCGGTGGAGATGCGCGCGGTGGTCGTCGCCCCGGTCGGCGCGTCCGGCCGGCGTCCGCTCGCGCTGTTCCTGCACGGCCGCCACTACACCTGCTACAAGGGTCACGGCATCACGGGTGACTGGCCCTGCAAGGCCGGCACGAAGCCGGTACCGAGTCACCGCGGCTATCTGCGCGACCAGAAACTCCTGGCCTCGCAGGGCTATGTGACCGTGTCGATCTCGGCGAACGGGATCAACGGCCAGGACGGGGCGGCCGAGGACGGCGGCGCGCAGGCCCGTTCCTCGCTGGTGCGCCAGCACCTGGCCCGGTGGGCCGGGTGGGCGGAGCACCCCGAGTCTGCGCCGGCGATCGTCCGGGAGGCGCCCCGCGCCGATCTGTCCCGGGTCCTGCTGGTGGGCCACTCGCGCGGCGGTGAGGGCGTGAACCGGGCGGCCCTGGACAGCCTGTACCCGCCGCCCGCCGACCAGGACGGCTACCACGGACCGGTCCGCTGGAACATCCGCGGAACGGTTCTCATCGGCCCCACCGTGTTCGGCCAGAACCCGGTGCCCGACGTGCCGTCCATGACGATCCTGCCGGGTTGCGACGGTGACGTCTCCGACCTGCAGGGCGAGGTGTACGTCGACGGCACGCGCGCGGTCAGCAGCGGCACCGCGCTGCACAGCGCCGTGTACGTCATCGGCGCGAACCACAACTTCTTCAACTCCGAGTGGACGCCGGGTCAGGCCGCGGCGCCCGCCGAGGACGACTTCACCGACGACCCGCAGCACCCGGACCCGGTGTGCGGCAAGCGTGCCGCGACCCGGCTGACCGCCGCCCAGCAGCACCGGGCCGGTTCCACGTACATCGCGGCCGCGGCCCGGCTGTTCCTGGCGGGCGACGACCGGGTGCGGCCGCTGCTGGACGGTTCCGGGAAGCGGGCGCCGTCGGCGGACCCGGCGCGGGTCCTCAGCCACGCGGTGGGTGCGCGCCGGAGTGCCGGGTTCCTGCCGGACGGCGGGGTGTCGGTGACCGGCGGCAAGCTGTGCGACGCGGTGGATCCGAGCCCGGCCAAGGCCTGCCTGGGCCAGGGGGCGAAGGGCTCTTCGCCGCACTTCGTGCCGTGGGAGACCGACCGGGAGGCCGGCCGGCACGCGATCGCGCTGCGCTGGACACACGCCGGTGGCCCGGTGCGGGTGAGCGCCGGGAAACCGCTGTCGCTGTCCGGTGCCAAGTCGCTGGCGCTGCGGCTGTTCGTGCCGCCGAACTCCCGCGGGACGCAGCTGGACGTGGGCCTCACCGACGGCGCCGGCCGGAAGGCGACGCTCGGCCGCATCCGGGCCGACGGGCTGCCGGGCAGTGAGCGGACCGCTTCCTACTGGGCGCGTGAGATCCGGGTGCCGCTGACGGCGGCCACCCGTGCGGGCCTCGATCTGAAGTCGGTCAGGTCCCTTGTGCTGACTCCGCGTTCGGGCTCGGGCCGGGCTTGGCTCATGGACGCCTGGGGTTGGCGGGCGGGGACGCCCGCGGTGCGGGCGGCCGCGCTGCCGCGCGTGGACCTCGGACGGACGACCGTGGACGAGGGCGACTCGGGCGTGCGCACCTACCACGTCCCGGTCCAGGTGACGGGCCAGGGCAGCGGTCAGGTCCGGGTGTACGTCATGGACCCGGCCACCGGCCGGGTGAAGGACCGGTTGGTCACCGTGCGGGCGGGCGGCCACGACCTCGACGTACCGGTCGAGGTGAAGGGCAACACGCGGTACGGCACCGACGTGTCGTACGAGGTACTCGTCAAGGCGGTCCGCGGCGCGGTCGTGGGCTCCTACCGGGGCGGGATCACCGTCCACAACGACGATCCGGCGCCCACGACGACCGTCACCCCCGTCGCCGACCGGGTCTCCGAGGGGCAGTCCCTGAAGTGGCGGGTGACGCTGTCCGAGGCGGTCGACGTGGACATGAGCACGATGTTCACGGTCGTGCCGGTCAGCGGGCCCGAACTGTCCACCAAGGACGTCACGGCGCGCTGGCTGCGGGACATCGCCGGGGCGAAGCCGGACCCGGAGCGCCGGCTGTCCAAGGTGGACGGCCTCTACCTGTGGGTGGACGTTCCCGCCGGACGCACCAGCGCGGACATCACCGTGCCCACGGTGAAGGACCGGGTGACGGAGCCCGTGGAGTCGGTGCGGTTCCAGCAGATCGACCCGGAGACCGGTGAGCCGCGGACCGGCGGCCTGGTGCTGTCCGGGTCGGTGGTCGACGCGTCCTAGGACGCCGTGCCCGGGTGGCCCTCAGTCCGGCAGGGCCACCCGGATGCCCACCGTGCCGTCCAGGCCGCGTCGCAGCCGGCTGCCCAGCAGGGTCAGGCGGCCGACGAGGCCGTACTTGCGGGCGATGAGATCGCGGTAGCGGGCGGTGGTGGCCGGGTCGGCGATCTCGGCGGTGGCCGGCAGCTGGTCGCCGGTGGGGTTGCCGCGCAGATCGCAGGGGCCGACGAGGACGTCGGGGCGGCGCCGGATCCGCTTGACCTTGAAGCTGTCGGCGGCCGTCCAGACCCCCAGGGTGGCACCGTCCCGGACCACCCACACGGGGGTGGCGACCGCGGTGCCGTTCTTGCGGTAGCTGGTCACCAGCAGGTACTTCCCGGAGCCGAGCCGCTCCAGCCGCGTGTCGTCCATGTCCGGCAGTCTAGGAGGCCACCCGCCTGCCGCGGAGGGCCGGATGTCCGGAAGCGGGCCATCCGGTCACGACAGCGCCGCCGCCATGCGCCGTACGCCCTCGGTGAGGATCTCGGGCGAGGTGGCCAGGTTCAGGCGTACGTGCCCCGCGCCGCCGGTGCCGAAGGGCAGGCCGGAGCTGAGGGCGACCCGGCCGCAGTCGAGGAACACCTGGGCGGGGTCGTCACCGAGGCCGAGTGCGCGGCAGTCCAGCCAGGCGAGGTAGGTGGCCTCGGCGGCGTGGAGGCGGATGGCCGGCAGGCCGTCGGCGAGCAGGCCGGTGAGCAGGCGCCGGTTGGCCTCGATGCCGGCCAGCAGGGCGTCGAGCCAGCCGGTGGTGTCCCGCAGGGCGGCGGTGTGGGCGATGACGCCGAGGTGGCTGGGGCCGTGGCCGACCTCCTCGGGGAGGAGGTCGAGGTCGGCGGCGGCCGCGGGCCCGGCCAGGGCGAGGGCGGCCTTCAGGCCGGCCAGGTTCCAGCCCTTGCTCGCCGACATCAGGGACAGGCCGCGTTCGGCACCGGGCACGCTCAGGTAGGGCACGAAGGTGACGCCGGGGGCGACGAGCGGGGCGTGGATCTCGTCCGCGACGACCCGGACGCCGTACCGTTCGGCGAGGCCGGCGACGGCCGCCAGTTCGGTGGCGGTGTGCACGGTGCCGGTGGGGTTGTGCGGGCTGCACAGCAGGTAGGCGGCGCGGCCGCCGCCCGCCGTCGCCTCCCGGAAGGTCTCCTCCAGCGAGGCCGAGTCGATCCGCAGATCGGCGCCGAGCGGGTCCTCGACCACCCGGCGGTCCATATGGGTGACGAACTGGAAGAACGGCGGATACACCGGTGAGTTGACGATGACGGGATCGCCGGGCCCGGTGACCAGTTTGAGCATCTCGACCACCCCGAGCATCACGTCCGGAACGATCGCGGTGCGCTCGACGGCGATACCGCGCCAGTCCCAGCGTTCGGCTGCGAACGCGGCGAGCGCCTCGGCGTAGGCGGTGCCGGCGGGGTACCCGGTGTCGCCGAGGGCGAGCGCCTCGGTGACGGCGCGGATGACGGGTTCGGCGAGCGGGACGTCCATCTCGGCCACCCACAGCGGCAGCACGTCCTCGGGGTAGGTGCGCCATTTCATGCTCGTACGACGTCGCAGCCGCGCCAGGTCGAGGGCGCGCAGCGGGTCCGGTTCGCCGGGGGTGTCGTGCGCAGTGCTGGTCATGGGGCTCAAGATAGGGGGCTGTGGCGTCTGCGGGAACGCGGACACGGGCCCGGAAGGGCGGTCGTTCCCGGGGGTCCCGCGTCGGGCCGGGTCGGTCCGGGGGGAGACGGCGAACCGGGCGGGCAGCGGCCCGTCGCTGGAAAACCCCGGACGGGCGACGGAGATCAACTCGGCCGTCTAGATTGCGTCGTGAACGCTGTCATCGCCCTCTGGCATCCAGGAGCTGACCCTCGTGACCGACAACCCGGCAGCCGCCAACGACGTGGCCGTGTCGCTGCGCGCCCGCATCAACACCGGCCAGCCGCACACCGCCCGGATCTGGAACTACTGGCTCGGCGGCAAGGACAACTACGAGGTCGACCGCGCGGCCGGCGACCAGATACGCCAACTGCACCCGGGCATCGGGGAGTACGCGCGTGCCGACCGGCTGTTCCTCGGCCGTGCCGTGCGGCACCTGGTCGGTGAGGTGGGCATCCGGCAGTTCCTGGACATCGGCACCGGCCTGCCCACCGCCGACAACACGCACGAGGTCGCCCAGGGCATCGCCCCGGAGTCCCGGATCGTGTACGTCGACAACGACCCGCTGGTCCTGGCCCACGCGCGGGCCCTGCTGACCAGCACGCCCGAAGGCCGTACGGACTATCTGGACGAGGACCTGCGCAACGTCGACGCGATCCTGGAACACGCCGCACGGACACTGGACTTCACCGAGCCGGTGGCCCTGATGCTGCTCGGCGTCGTCATCTTCGTCGGTGACGAGGAGGACCCGTACGGTCTCGTACGGCAGTTGGTGGACCGGCTGCCGTCGGGCAGTCACCTGGTGCTGTCGCACACCGTCACCAGCCCGTCGATGCCGGACGTGGACGAGGCGGTGAAGTTCTGGAACGAGCACGGCACCCCGAGGCTGACCCAGCGCACCCCCGAGGACGTGGCCCGGTTCTTCGACGGTCTGGACCTGCTGGAGCCGGGCGTGGTGTCCTGCTCCCGCTGGCGTCCGGACCACGCCCACGGGGGCGAGCCGGAGGAGGTCGCCATGTTCGGCGGCGTGGCCCGCAAGAACTGAGCACCGCGATCGAGCACCGTGCGAACCGAGTCCGGCGGCGGGGAACGCCCGCCTCGGTGAAGGTCCGGGAGGATCACCGCCGTGGGTGAACGCCGCCGCCGCCGGCTCCGTATGGAGGAACGGGCCCTCGACGATCCGAGGGCTCCGCGATGCCGAGACGGGCATCGTGCCTCCGGGTTCGGCTTCGGGAGCCATGCATGCGGCACGCACGACGACGGGTCGTCCGGCGAGTGACACGGCTGGCGGCGGTCGGCGGACTCCTCCTGGGAGGCGCGATGGTCGCCCAGGCGGCCATGGCGAGCGAGACGCCTCCGGCCTCCGCCAGACCGCTCAGCTCCGGTGGCGCCGGGGACACCGGCGCCGCGCTGGTGGCGCGGCTCGGCACCGCGCGGACGGCGGGCAGCTGGATCGACGCGGCCGGGCGGCCGGTCGTGGCGGTGACCGACGACGCGGCGGCCCGGGCGGTACGGCGGGCGGGGGCCGAGGCGAAGGTCGTCTCCCACAGCATGAACGAACTCAAGTCGGCCACGGCCACGCTGCGTTCGGCGCCACGCGTGGCCGGCACGGCGTGGGCGGTGGACTACCGCACCAACCGGGTCATGGTGCGGGCGGACAGTACGGTCTCCGCCGACGACTGGTCCCGGATGACGCAGGTGGCCACGCGAATCGGTGGTTTCGTGCACATGGAACGCATGAAGGGCACCTTCACCACGCGGCTGAACGGTGCTCAGCCGATCCTGTCGACGGGCGGCCGCTGCTCGGCGGGCTTCAACGTCACCAACGGGCAGCGCGACTTCATCCTGACGGCCGGTCACTGCGGTCCCGCCGGATCCACCTGGTTCGCCGACAACCAGGGCGACCAGCAGCTCGGCACGACCGTCAACAGCGCCTTCCCCGGCAACGACTTCTCCCTCGTGCAGTACGCCTCCGGCAAGGCCGGTGCGGGCGCCGACGTCGTCGCGATCGGCGGTGGCAAGGGTGTGCGCATCACCGGGGCCGCGGATCCGGCGGTGGGGCAGCGGGTCTTCCGCAGCGGCAGCACCAGCGGACTGCACGACGGCCAGGTCACCGCGCTGAACGCCACCGTCAACTACCCGGAGGGGACGGTCACCGGGCTCATCGAGACCAATGTGTGCGCCGAACCGGGCGACAGCGGCGGCCCGCTGTTCTCCGAGGGCATCGCACTCGGTGTGACCTCGGGCGGCAACGGTGACTGCACGACCGGCGGGACGACGTTCTTCCAGCCGGTGAGCAAGGCGATGACGGCCCTCGGGGTCCGGCTGATCGCGTCGGCGCAGAACGCGGGCGGGGCCCAGAGCGCACCGCCCTCCCCCGCCCCGCCGGGATCCGCCTCGCAGGGGGCGATGGCTCCCAGCGCGGCCTCGCCCGGCTCCTCGGCGCCGGTCACGGGCACAGCGGAGGGCAGGACCCTGCTGGCTCGGCTGACCGACACCCGGAACATCGGGCCGGGCCTGCTGGTCATCGCGGGCAGTCTGATCGCGCTGGTCGCGACCCGGTTCATCCGGGCCGAGCAGGACCGCAAGGCGTATCAGCGGTACTACTCGGCGACGTGGGGCTGACGGGGGGCGGCCGGGTCGGGGCCCAGGGGGCTTCCACGGCCCGGTGCGGGCCCGGAGGTGTGACGAGAAGGGCACCCGTGCGCTGACGGGTGCCCGGGACGGAACGGCGCGGTGCGCGCCGGGTGGGTCAGGCCGCCCGGTGCGACTGCGACTGCGGGGCCGCGGCGGCCCACTCCAGAACGAGGCGCTGGTACTCCGCGCGCTGCTCGGTGGTCAGTGTCCCGCCCGACCGGAGCCACAGGGCCCGGATCTCCTCGTTGACCTCCGCGGCCGATCGCTCGGAGGCGGTTGCAACAGTGGTGGACATGCTGTGAAGCATATGCCGGTCGAGGTGAAGGCGCTGTGAGTAAGTACACCGGATGCGGACATTTCGGACCGTGTTGCTCATCACGTCAATCTGTCAAGCCACAGGGTGAGTTCACACCTCGATCGGGGCTCGGCGACGCCTCATCCGAAGGTGCCGATGGTGCCGGTGGTGACCAAGGACACAGCGCCGCCCCGCTCGCGGCCGGGGCCGAGGGGGCCGTGCGGGCCGGCGTTCCCGCGCCCGCCCGCACGGCTCTCCTGAAGCATCCGGGGCGTGAGGGCTCAGGTGCCCGGCTTGCGGCCGTAGACGAAGACGTCGTCGCCGTTCTTCAGCAGCGACCAGTACTTCTTGGCTTCCGTCGGGGTCATGTTGACGCAGCCGTGCGAGCCCGGCGGGTTCCACATGCTCAGGCCCACCGAGTGGAAGGCCTGGCCGCCGTCGAAGAACTGGCTGTAAGGCATCGGCACGTCGTAGATGTTCGAGACGTGGTCGATGTCACGCCAGTAGATCTTCTTCAGACCGGTGCGGGTCTCGTAGCCGTCGCGACCGGTGCGCACCGGCACGGGGCCGTGGACGAGCTTGTTGCCGTCCTGGATCCAGCTGAGCTGGAGCGTGAGGTTCACACAGGCGATCCGGCCCTTGTTCACCGGGCACTTGCCGTCCTTGTTCGGCTTGTTCCCGACGGCCTTCTGCTTGTTCATGAGGTCCATCACGCCCCAGGTGACGGGCCCCGCGTAGCCGATGTCGGGCGTGATGCCGTGCTTGTCCTGGAAGGCCTGGACGGCCTTGCAGTCGGCGGCGGACTGCTTGCCGTCGACCGGGCGGCCCAGGAACTTCTCCACCTGCTTCTGGTACGGCCCCGCCTGCGTGGTGCAGCTCGCGGCCTGGGCCGGTGCCGCGGTGAAGGCGAGCGCGAGCGGCGCCACCAGCCCGGTGACGCCGAGCGCCACCACACCTCGACTACGTATATCCCCCATAACGGACACTTCCCTTTCTCCCCTTTTCCCCAGGGCCTCCCCGGGGTTCCCCCTGCGCGATTCCCGCGACATCCGACTACTAGACCTGCCCGGGAAGGCCATGGTTGTGGTTCCGGTCAGGCTGTGACGAAACGGTGAACTTCGTCACGGGCCTCCCCACTGCCCCCGGTCCAGTCATCCCAGATTGGACCGGGTGGGCGGTTCATCCCCCGGTCTACGCTGCGGCGCATGCACCCCGCACTCGCCGATGACCTCTCCCGGCTCCCCGAACTCCTGCAGTCCGTGCGCGACTTCGCCGCCCGTGAGGTGGCGGGGCTGGCCGAGCGGCCGGTCGCCGCGTCCGGCCGGGCGCCCGAGCCCGCTCCCCTGCCGGCCGAGGGCGCGGGTGGGGACGCCGCCCTGGCGCGGTTCGCCGAGCGGTGGGCGGCCGGCTTCTCCGGCTCGGCCGGGCCCCGTTACCTGGGCTTCGTCACCGGCGGCGCGACGCCCGCCTCGGCCGCCGGGGACTGGCTGACGTCCGCGTACGACCAGAACCTGTCCGGGGCCGGCGGTTCGTGGGCGCGGGAACTGGAGCGGGAGACGGTGTCCTGGCTGCGCGAGCTGTTCGGGCTGAGCGAAGCGCACAGCGGGGCGTTCGTGACCGGCGCGACCGTGTCGAACACGGTCGGGCTGGCGATCGGCCGGGAGTGGCTCGGTGAGCGGCTGCACGTGGACGTCTCCCGGGAGGGTACGGCCGCGCTGGGCCCGGTCGACGTGCTCTCCGGCAGCCCGCACTCCAGCATCACCAAGGCGATGTCGGTGCTGGGCATCGGCCGGGACCGGCTGCGGCGGGTGCCGTTGCTGCCCGGCGACCGGGAGGCCGTCGACGTGGCCGCGCTGGAGGCGGCGCTGACCGAGCGGGACGGCCGGCCGGCGATCGTCGTCGCGAACGCGGGCACCGTGGACACCGTCGACTTCGACGATCTGCGGTCGATCGCCGCGCTGAAGGAACACTACGACTTCTGGCTGCACGTGGACGCGGCGTTCGGCGGCTTCGCCGCGCTCTCCCCCGCGTACGCGTCCCTGGTCGACGGTCTCGACGCGGCCGACTCGGTCTGCGTGGACCTGCACAAGTGGCTCAACGTCCCCTACGACGCGGCCGTGCAGTTCACCCGGCGCCGTGATCTGCAGGTGGCGGTGTTCCACAACGCGTCGCCCTACCTGGGCCTGCCGGGCGGCGACCCGGACTTCCTGCACCTGACTCCCGAGAACTCCAGGCGGCTGCGCGCCCTGCCCACGTGGTTCTCGCTGGTGGCCTACGGGCGGGCCGGGCACCGGGAGATCGTCGAGCGGAACGTGACGCTGGCCCGGCGGCTCGGCGAGGGAATCGACGCCCTGCCCGGTCTGCGCCTGCTCGCGCCGGTCCGGCTCAACGTCGTCTGCTTCACCCTCGCCGAGGACCCCACACCGGAACGGGTGGACGCGCTGTCGCGGGCGGTCGCCGAGTCCGGGCAGGCGTATGTGACGACGACGGTGTACGACGGGGTACCCGGGCTGCGGGCCGCGTTCAGCAACTGGCGCACCACCGAGGCCGATACCGGGCGCGTGCTGGACGCGCTGGCGGCGGCCTCGGGGTGACGCCAGGGCGCCGGGCGTGCTGCCCGGGGCGCGGCCGGCCCTCAGGACGAGTGCCCCACGGCCGCGTGGAAGCCGGTGTTCACCGCGGTCAGGCCGCCGTCGACCACAAGGGAGGTGCCGGTGATCCAGGCGGCGTCGCGGGAGGCGAGGAAGGCGACCGCGGCGGCGATGTCCTCGGGCTCCCCGACCCGGCCGAGCGGGTACAGGGCCCGCACGGCGCCGAGGTCGTCGTCGCGCCCTTCCCACGCCGAGGTCCGGACCGTGCCCGGCACCACGAGGTTCACCCGGACACCCCGGGCCGCCGCGTGTCCGGCGAGGGTCCGGGTGAGGGAGCCGAGGCCGGCCTTGGCGGCGCTGTAGGCGTGGTTGCCGAAGTCCTGCATGCCGTTGACGGACCCGATGCTCACGATCGCCCCGCGTCCGGAGGCGGCGAGGTGCGGCAACGCGGCGCGGCAGCAGCGGTGGGCGCCGGTGAGGGTGATGTCGAGATCGAGCGCCCACGCCTCGTCGGGGTCGTCCTCGAACAGCGGGGTGTCCGGCGTGCAGTGGGCGGCACAGTTGACCAGCACGTCGAGCGAACCGCAGGCCGCCACGGTACGGGCGACGGCCGCGTCGACGGAGGCGCGGTGGGCCACGTCACAGGCGAACGCCTCGACGGCGAGGCCCCGTTGGCGCAGCGCGGCCGCGGTCCGTTCGGCCTCGGGCAGATCCCGGTCGGTGACCAGGACCCGGCCCCCCTCCTCGGCGAGCCGGCGGGCGACGGCGGCACCGATACCGCGGGCCGCGCCCGTGACGAGAACTCCGTGTCCTGCGAAGCGGGTGTGATCGGTCATGGGCCGACCGTACGGCTCCGGGTTCGCCCTTTCACCGGAACCGGGGGAACCCCGCGGCTCAGCGATACCCGGTGACGTCCGCCGGCTTGCCCGCGTCCTGCACCTCGACCAGGTACCGCCAGGCGTCGGGGCGGCTGCCGTCGAGGTCGGTGAAGCCGTACACCCGGGCCAGTCCGCCGCTGGAGAGGGACTGCCCGTTGAAACGGTCCACCTCGGGGTCGGCGGCCAGGGCGGCGACGGCACGGCCGGCGAAACGGGGGGTCTCGGAGATGGCGAAGTGCGGGACGGAGTCGAGAGCGTCGCGCCAGTTGTCCTCGCGGACGCCGAACTCGTCGAGCATGATCTCCGAGCGCAGCCAGCCCGGGGTCAGCGCCACCGCCGTGGCACCCCGTGAGCCCAGTTCGTGACCGAGGGCGAAGGCCATGCGCAGGACGGAGGCCTTGGCGAGGTCGTAGAAGAAGTTCACCCGGTAGGTGTCGCGGTTGTAGTCGGCGGTGCCGTCGGTGACCTCCACGACCAGGCCGCCGGGGTGCCGGAGCAGGAGCGGCAGCGCGTAGTGGCTGGTGACGGCGTGCGTCTCGACGGCGAGCAGGAGCAGTCTGAGCCCGTTGTCGAGGTCGTGCTCCCACACCGGGGTGTCCCACGCGAAGAGCTTCTCGCCGCCCCAGATGTCGTTGACGAGGAGGTCGAGGCGGCCCTGCTCGTCCGCGATGCGGTCCACCAGGGCCCGTACGGCGGTCTTGTCCAGGTGGTCGGCCACTACGGCGATGCCGTGACCGCCGGCCGCCGTGACGAGGTCGGCGGTGTCCTCGATCGTCTCGGGGCGGTCGTACTCCGAGCGGTGGGCACGGGTGCTGCGGCCGGTGACGTAGACGGTGGCGCCGGCCGCGCCGAGTTCAACGGCGATCCCGCGTCCGGCGCCCCGGGTCGCCCCGGCCACCAGTGCGACCTTGCCCTCCAGCGGTCCTGACATGTCCGGCCTCCTGTGCGGTACGACTGCTGTCGTCCTCCACTGTCCCGGGAAAGCCGGACATCTCTTGTCGCCTTTGGGTCGTCAGTGCCCCCGCTCGATCCACTCCTCCAGGTGGGGTGCCTCGGCGCCGATGGTGGTGGGGTCGCCATGGCCGGTGAGGACCTTGGTCTCCGGCGGCAGGGTGAGGAGGCGGTCGCGGACGGAGTCGATGATCGTCGGGAAGTTGGAGTAGGAGCGTCCGGTCGCTCCCGGGCCGCCCCGGAAGAGGGTGTCGCCGGTGAAGACGGTGCCGAGGCCGGGGTCGTACAGGCAGACGGCGCCGGGGGCGTGTCCGGGGGTGTGCAGGACGGTCAGGTCGGCGCCGGCGGTCTCGATGACCTGGCCGTCGACGAGGTGCCGGTCGGGGTCGCGGTCCGGGTGGGTCAGCTTCCACAGCGGCAGGTCGTCGGGGTGCAGCCAGATGACGGCGCCGGTGAGGTCGGCGAGGGCGGGGGCGGCGTCGATGTGGTCGTTGTGGGCGTGGGTGCACACGATGGCGCTCAGCCGGCGGCCGGCCACGGCCTCGGCGATGGCCTCGGCGTCGTGGGCGGCGTCGATGACGATCACTTCGCGTTCGTCACCGACGATCCACACGTTGTTCTCGACGTCCCAGGTGCCGCCGTCGAGGGTGAACTGTCCCGAGGTGACCAGTCGTTCGATGCGCGTGGTCATCACAGCACCACCACCGAGCGCAGCACGTCGCCGTGGTGCATCCGCTCGAAGGCCTTCTCCACCTCGTCCAGTTGGATGGTCTCGGTGACGAACGCGTCGAGCGGCAGCCGGCCTTGCAGATGCAGGTCGATGAGCATGGGGAAGTCACGGGAGGGCAGGCAGTCGCCGTACCAGGACGACTTCAGCGCGCCGCCGCGGCCGAAGACGTCCAGCAGCGGCAGTTCGAGCTTCATCTCGGGAGTGGGGACGCCGACGAGGACGACGGTGCCGGCGAGGTCGCGGGCGTAGAAGGCCTGTTTGTAGGTCTCGGGGCGGCCGACGGCCTCGATGACCACGTCGGCGCCGAAGCCGCCGGTCAGCTCGCGGATCGCCTCGACCGGGTCGTTCTTCCGGGAGTTGACGGTGTGGGTGGCGCCCAGGGTCCGGGCCTTGTCCAGCTTGCGGTCGTCGATGTCCACGGCGATGATCTTCGCCGCGCCGGCCAGGTTCGACCCGGCGATGGCCGCGCCGCCCACGCCGCCGCAGCCGATGACGGCGACCGAGTCGCCCCGGCCGACGCCTCCGGTGTTGATCGCGGCCCCGATGCCGGCCATCACCCCACAGCCCAGCAGCCCGGCGACCGCCGGGGAGACCGCCGGGTCGACCTTGGTGCACTGCCCCGCGGCGACCAGCGTCTTCTCGGCGAACGCGCCGATACCGAGCGCCGGGGAGAGTTCCTGCCCGGTGGCGGCGAGGGTCATCTTCTGCTCGGCGTTGTGCGTGTCGAAGCAGTACCAGGGCCGGCCACGCAGACAGGCCCGGCAGTTGCCGCACACGGCACGCCAGTTCAGGACGACGAAGTCACCGGGTGCCACGTCGGTGACGCCCTCGCCTACCGACTCCACGACACCGGCGGCCTCGTGGCCGAGGAGGAAGGGGAAGTCGTCGGAGATGCCGCCCTGCTTGTAGTGCAGGTCGGTATGGCAGACACCGCAGGCCTGGACCCGTACGACGGCTTCACCGGGACCGGGGTCCGGCACCACGATCGTCTCGATCCGTACCGGCTCGTCCTTGCCCGGTGCGATCACGCCGCGTACTTCCTGCGCCATGGCCTGGCCCCTTCCTACGATTGCCTTCCCTGCCGACCCTACGCGCGACCGATCGGTAGCGGGGCGGACCACGAGGGTGATCGTGGATCTTTCCGGCCACCGGCGGCGGCGGGCGGTCCACCGCCGGTCACCCGGGGTTCTCGGAGACGACGTCGGGTTCGGTGCCGGCGGGCCCGAAGACCGCGCTGACCGCGCCCTTGTGCCTGGTCTGTCCGCACCCGCCCGGGCATGTCTGCCTGGAAGGCCCGGATCGGCAGGTGAACTCCGGGCGCTTCTCGCGGTGTTCACCGGTTTCCTGGACGAGGTCCGCGCGTGCCTCGATCCGTATCCGCAACTGCCGTGGACAGGGGTGCTGTTCGCGGCGGACGGCACAGCCACCACGGCGCTGCCGGACCGGGTGTCGTGGTGCCGGTCCGGCGCTCTTCACGCTCCAGGTGGCGCGGTACCTGCTGCCGCGCGGCCGGGGCGTCCGGCCGGACATGGTGTTCGGCCAGGCGGCCGGGCCGATGGCGGTCGATCACGCCACGGGCGTCTTCTCCATGGCGGGCGCCGGCCACGCGGTCGGCATCCCGGCGCGGCTGCTGGGGCGGCCTCCCCCGGCCCGGCAGCGGACCCCCGCGACCCGGCCCGGCCCTCCACGCCTACGGCTGTACGCCGACCACCCTCCACCCGCGGGCGCCGCGTCTCCCCCTCTCTCCGGCCTCACCGGCCGCCCGGTGGGCTCCGAGACGGCCGAGCCGGCGTTCTGGGTGTCACCGGGCGCCTGTCCGGTTCGCGGAAGGCGGCCGGCCGGCTGCACGGGGACGGCGCCCGCGCCTGGCTGGAGCCGGGCCCTGGCGACCCGCTCACCCGGATGCTGCCCGACTGCCTGCCAGGCGCCCAGGCGTCGGCCTTCGCCCTGGTCCGGAACGGGCAGGCGCCGCGGGAGCGGACCGGCGTGACGTGACGGCGGACGGGACGCCACGGCCGCGGGGCCGCGGGGCCGCGACAACGGTGAGGGCCGTCCCGGCCGGGACGGCCCTCGTGCCCAGGTGCGGACGCCAGTGGACGGCGGGCAGCAGACCGAGCACGGGCGCGGCGGGGGCGATGAGCTGCTCCAGCTGGTTCAGCTGGTTCAGCTGGTTCAGCTGGTTCAGCTCGTTGAGGTGTTTCGCCGCCTGCAACTGCTCGGAGACCCGCGGGAGCCGGTCCTTCTCCGGTGCCGGGATGCCACTGGTGGCGAGCGAGTCCAGCGTGGTCATCGCGCCGAGCTTCCCGACGAGCGGTGCGCCGGCGTCGGCCGCGTTCGCCGACGGTGCGGCGAGGCCCGCGACCCCGACGGCCAGACCGACGGTGCGGCGATGCGTCGTGTTGAGATCATGCCCTCAGCAAACGGCGGCGGGCCCCGGCCGGACACGGGGGACGGGCCGCGCTCACCCGTGAGGCGGAGCGCGCCGCCCGCGCTTGCCGCGGCCGCCGGGCCGGAGGAGTCTCGAAGGTGGGGCCCGAGCGGTCCGTTCCACGTCGGGCCGCGGGCGCCCGAAGGAGGTCACCATGGGCACCACGACAGGCTCCGCCTTCGACGCCGAGACACTGCGCCGGGGCATAGAAGGGAACACCGGAAACACCCTTCTGTCGCTCTACGCCGACGACGCGAAGATCCGCATCGTCGACCACAACAACCAGCCCAGCCACCCCACCGTGCTGAACGGCCGGGGCCAGATAGCCGAGTTGCTGGACGACATCTACAGCCGCGACATGACACACAAACTGGAGCAGTGTGTCGTACAGGGCGACCGCGCCGCCTTCAGCGAGTCCTGCGAGTACGGGGACGGCACCCGGGTTCTCGCCGAGTCGATGGTCACCTTGCGTGACGGGAAGATCGCCGATCAGCTGATCATCCAGGCTTGGGACGAGTAGGCACTTCCGGGCATGGCCGGCGGCCGGGGAAGGTCGCGAGGGTCCAGGTCAGCGCCACGGCTGACCTGGACCTTCTCGGCCCGGGCGGACCTGGTCCTGGCCCGCTGGGGCGCCTTCGGCGGGGAGCGCCGCCCGCGCCGGACGGGACGGACCCCTCGTACGCACACTCGGTTACCCTGTACCCGGGCCGTGACTGGCGCTGAGGTGGAGAACCACCGGGGAGCGGCCCGTGGTGGATGCCGCGCGCCTGGGCGAGGAGAAGTCGAGCCAGCTCAGGAGTGTGCAGCATGACCCAGGCCCGTCTCATGGACGGCACCGCCCTCGCCCGCCGTATCGTCGAGGACACCGCGAAGAAGGCCGCCGACCTCACCGGCCGGACGGGCAGCGCGCCCTGTCTCGCGACCGTGCTGGTCGGCGAGGACCCGGCGTCCGTGACGTACGTCCGCATGAAGCAGAACCGTTGCCGCAAGGCCGGCATCGAGTCGCGCCATGTGGCGCTGCCCGCGGCCACGACGACCGCCGAACTCGTCGG
Source organism: Streptomyces sp. NPDC045022 (assembly GCF_056432605.1). Classification (NCBI taxonomy): domain Bacteria; kingdom Bacillati; phylum Actinomycetota; class Actinomycetes; order Kitasatosporales; family Streptomycetaceae; genus Streptomyces; species Streptomyces sp. NPDC045022. The sequence continues at coordinate 3,248 of NZ_JBWKIR010000006.1, read as the reverse complement.
CACCCTGCGCCGGTTGTCGGCCGATCCCCGGGTGCACGGAATTCTGCTCCAGCACCCGGTCGGCGACCACATCGACGAGCGGGCCGCGTTCGAGGCCATCGCGCCGGAGAAGGACGTCGACGGCGTCACCTTCGCCTCGTTCGCCACGATGAGCTTCGGCCTGCCGGGGTTCGTCTCGTGCACGCCCGGCGGCATCCTGCGGCTGCTCGACGAGTACGGCGTCGACCCGGCCGGGAAGCGGGCGGTGGTGGTGGGCCGCAGTGCGATCCTCGGGAAGCCGGTGGGCATGCTGCTGCTGGCCCGGGACGCGACCGTGACGTACTGTCACTCGCGCACCCGGGACCTGTCGGCGGCGGTCCGCGAGGCCGACATCGTCGTCGCCGCCGTCGGCCGGCCGCGGCTGATCCGCGGGCAGGACATCAAACCCGGCGCGGTCGTGATCGACGCCGGCTACAACGCGGGGAACGTCGGCGACATCGACTTCGACTCGGCCGTGGAGCGGGCCTCGCTGATCACGCCGGTGCCGGGCGGCGTCGGTCCGATGACCATCGCCACGCTGCTGGAGCAGACCGTCGAGGCCGCCGCCCGGCAGCTCGGGGCGTAGGGGTCAGCGCATCCAGGCGCTGTAGTCCATCACGTCACCGGCCTTCACCCCGTACTCGGGGTCGTCCCGGGTGAAGGTGGTCTCCAGGCCGAGGACGGCGCCGGTGCGCGGGTCGAGGATCAGCATCCGCCGGCCGCCCCCGCCGTCGCCCTCGTACGCGTATGCCTGTCCCGGGCGGCCCAGCCGGTCCGTCACCTGTCCCACGGGCCGCAGGCCGTCGGCTTCCGCGAGGACCCGCACCAGAGCCGCGGACTCCCGGGCACCGAGCGTCCAGTGGCCCAGCAACTCCGCGATGCCGTCGAGGAGTTCGAGGGTGTTCGGCGAGTCGGCGCGGACGGTTTCGGCGAGGTAGGCGCGCAGGGCGGCCGGGGTGTGCGGCGGGGGCGCCTCGGGCGGGGCATCACTCCAGCTCGGCGGGTACGTGGTCCGGCTGAGGACATGGCCGTCCGCGACCACACGCGGGTCGCCGCCCTCGTCGGTGACGACCGGGCGGCCGGGACGGCGCGGGTCGGTCGCCACGACCAGTTCGGTGTGGCTGTCGTCCGCCCGCCAGCGCACGACACGCTCCTCGGGGAGGGTGACGGGCGGTTCGCCGTCGCTCATGCTGAGGCTCCACGACTGCACGTGCGTGCCTTTTCGCAGTCCCGGCGAGCCGCCCGCAGCGGCAGCGTCCGCCAGTTCGGCGAGCTGCGCCAGCGGCACGGGCGCGGAGTGGGCGCGGACGGTCAGCGGCCGGGGCGCGGCGAGGGCGGGCTGGGTGTTCGGTCCGCCGAGCAGCGCGGCCAGGGCGGTCGCGAGGACGACCCCCGTGCCGGCGAGGCCCCACAGCAGCCGGGCGCGCGGCGTACGGCGCGTCGGGCGGGGCTGGTGCAGCGGGCGGGCGCGCGGCGTACGGCGCGTCGGGCGGGGCTGGTGCAGCAGGCGGGCGCGCGGCGTACGGCGCGTCGGGCGGGGCTGGTGCAGCAGGCGGTGCAGTTGCCGCTCGGCGCGGTGGTCCAGCGGGCCGTCGCCCAGGTGCGGGCCGTCCGTGGGGACCGGGTTGGCGTGGCGGAGGAGGTCGAGTTCGTCAGGCATGTCGGGGGTCCTTGCGCAGGCATGCGTCGGCAGTGGGCGCGGGGTACGGCGATCGCCGGCCGGAACCGTCCTCCCCGGCGGCCGCCGGGGCGTCGGAGCGGGCGCGATCCGTCGCCCGCCGACCGTCAGCGGGCAACTGCTCGGGCAGCGAGTCGACAGCCTGCACCGCGGGCACAGTACGGTGCTCGGGCGGGGAGCCGGTCGACGCCACCGCGGGCCGCGTGTGTTCGGGCAGCGAGTCGGCCCACGGCGCCGCAGGCCGCGTGCGGTGCCCGGGCGGCGAGTCGACCGACGTCACCCCAGGCCGAACGCGGTGCTCGGGAAACGAATCGCCAGCCGACACCGCAGGCCACGTGCGGTGCTCGGGCGGCGAGTCGACCGACGTCGCCCCAGGCCGAACGCGATGCTCGGGAAACGAATCGCCAGCCGACACCGCAGGCCACGTGCGGTGCTCGGGCGGCGAGTCGGCCCACGTCGCCCCAGGCCGAACGCGATGCTCGGGCGGCGAGTCGACCGACGTCGCCCCAGGCCGAACGCGATGCTCGGGCGGCGAGTCGACCGACGTCGCCCCAGGCCGAACGCGATGCTCGGGCGGCGAGTCGGTCGATGGTGCCGCAGGTCGTTCGCGGTCGATCTCGGCCCGCAGGCGGCGGCGCGCGCGGTGCAGGCGCATGGCCGCCGCGCGTCTGCCGCAGCCCAGGGCGACCGCTATCCCCTCGGTGTCGAGTTCCTCCCACGCGGCCAGGCGCAGCACCTCCTGGTCCGCCGGGGACAGCCGGTCCAGCGCCTCGTGCACCCAGGCGCCCGGAGCGTCGGCGTCGGGACTGTCCACGATGTGCCGGCCGTGCGCGGCCTCGTCGTTGCCGAGCCGGTCCACCAGCCGGCGCCGCCGCCCGTAGCCGCGTACCGCGTTCGCCAGGCAGTTCCGGGCCACCCCGTACAGCCAGGGCAGCGGCGCGTCCGGCAGGTCGTCGCGGCGCCGCCAGGCGACGGTGAACACCTCCGCCACCACTTCCTCCACCTCGCCGGCCCGCCCCTGAAGTCGCCTCGCGACATAGCGGCTGACCGCCCAGTAGTGCTCGCGATAGGCAGCGGCGAAGATGTCGTCGTTGCTCATGTTCGGTTGGTGTCCGGCACTCCCCGGATCGTCACACCCTTCTTCCGTGATGCTCCTCGCGCCGTCCGAGTGTGACCCACCGGCGGGGCGCGGACACAGGCGGGGCGTGAAGAGGATCAGAGACACCAGGGCCGTGCAGTGGCTCACCACCACCGACCACAAGACGATCGGAACGCTCTACTTGGTCACCGCGTTCGCGTTCTTCCTGATCGGTGGCGTGATGGCGTTGTTCATGCGTGCCGAGCTGGCCCGGCCGGGCCTGCAGATCATGTCGAACGAGCAGTACAACCAGGCGTTCACGATGCACGGCACGATCATGCTGCTGATGTTCGCGACGCCGCTGTTCGCCGGCTTCGCAAACTGGATCATGCCGCTGCAGATCGGCGCGCCGGACGTGGCGTTCCCGCGGCTGAACATGTTCGCCTACTGGCTGTACCTGTTCGGCTCGACCAT